>CAIOOC010000025.1 GCA_903859795.1 uncultured Bacteroidia bacterium | reverse complement strand
TGCAACTATCTTCTTAAAAAATTTTCCCCGACCTTCTGCCACTCCAGAGCAAAACAACGTGATTGCAATTATAATAAATACAAGTTTCCTCATCTTAATATTACAAAATTTATTGAAGATTTATTTTTTTTGAATTTGCCGAATTGTCAAATTTACCAATTATCGAATTATTTATTGATGAACCGGTATACTGGTCATCTCAAAACGAAGGGTTCCCCCCTTTGCAATTTCCGAATGTTTTATCCAATAGCGATCCAGAAGAACATCGTTCAACCATACGGTACGAACGTATTTATTTTCAGGTGCATAGTTATCGGCCACAATATTAAGAATTTTATCCCCGATTTTTATTGTTGCCTTCTTAAAAAGTGGTGCTCCTATCTGATACCGGTCTGAACCTGCAATGGGGTAGATTCCCAATGAGCTCCAGACATACCACGAGGATAAAGTTCCGGCATCATCATCACCGTCAATACCTTCGTAACCTGCTCCATATTTATTGTCCAGAATCCATCGTACCCATTTCTGTGTCAGATCCGGCCGGCCTGCTGAATTAAACAGGTAGGCGGAATGAAGGTCAGGTTCATTACCATGCCAGTAATAGGAGCCTGGACTGAAAGTGCCGCGTTTCGGATCTGAAAGGTCAAAAAAATCATTTAACTCACTGATAAAGTATTCCCGGCTTTTAAAGAGGGAAACCAACCCTTCGGGATCAAAGAATAACGCCCATCTCCATTGCAAGGCACTTCCTTCGACATATCCGTTTGTATATTCGTGATCAAAATCGAGATAAGTTAATTTCAAAGGTTTGAATTTTTTCACAAATTCACCCGTTGTGTTCCTGGGGTGGAAATACTGAGTTTCCGGGTTCCATATATTTTTGTAAAATTTCGAGTGATCGGCAAATAATTTGGCATCTTCATCATGCCCAAGCGCCTTTGCAAGTTTTGAAATAGCGTCATCGGCATAGCAATACTCCAACGTTTTACTTACTGATTTATCCATCAGATCATCAGGGCAATAGTGGTATTTCAGACAATCGGCCATCCCTCCCCGCGGGTTAAATCCTTCCCTTCTGACTTCTATACCTAATGCAGCCTTACGCATAGCCTGGAAGGCTGTTTCCACATCAAAATTCTGAATCCCCTTAAGATACGATTCTGTAATAACAATATCCGCCGAGGCCCCAAGCATAGAACCTGTGTAACCATACCCCGCAGGCCACCTTGGAAGTGCACCGCCCTGTTCGCACATCTTCACAAGTGAGACCATAATATCACGCTGTTCCTTTGGAGCAATCAATGTGTAAAGCGGATGAATTGTGCGGAAGGTATCCCATAATGATAAATCGGTAAAATATCGGAAATCTGTTGTCTGGTGAACCTTTTTGTCAAAACCCATATAGTCGCCGTTTACATCATTAAAGATCGTAGGCATCTGAAGCGAATGGTATAGCGTAGTATAAAAGATATGCTTCTGATCATCAGTGCCCCCCTCAATATTTATTGAAGCAAGTTTATCTTCCCAGGCCAGTTTAGCTCTGGAAACCATTTCATCAAAACTCACGTTACCCGCCTCTGATTCAAGATTGGTCGTTGCATTTTCGATACTGACATACGAGATACCCAGTTTTAGTTCAACGATCTGGTTGCCTCCTTCCTTTTTGAAACTTAAGTCTGCTCCCACCTTATTTCCCTGGGCCGCAGGTTGGCCTTTTAGAATATCCTTCCCCGACCATACGCTGTAACCGGCAAAGGGCTGCGAAAAACGTGCAGCGAAATATATCTTTTCGCCACCGTATCGTCCGGCAAATGAACCAAAAGTCCGGATTTCGCCAACCACTTCACGTTTATCCGGATTTATCTGAACCTCTCCCTCGGTAGTATGAGTGGTTCCTAATGCACTTGAAACGTCAATCAGAATATGAGGCTGCTCCTTTCCTGAGAAAGTATATCTATGCATTCCCACTCGTTCGCTTGCTGTCAGTTCAGCAAGAATTGCATCGTTGGAAAACCTTACAGCATAATAACCGGGAAAGGCAACTTCATCCTTATGAGAGAATTCAAGATACTTTCCATCGTTGTAATTCTTTTGACTTTCTTCGCCCGAAGAGGGAAATACTCTAAAATGACCACCATCATAGGCCCCCGTTCCAATTAGCCGGGTATGACTGAATCCCAGGATCTTATGATCACCGTAATAATAACCTGCCGTGCTTATGCTTTTATTCTCTGCCCATAAAGGATCCAGAAAAAATTGAGTATCCGGACTTAGTCTTACCATCCCGAACGGAACTGTTACACCTGGAATATCATCAGCACTCGTATATGTCGGGAAACCGCCTGTTCCGATAAAAGGATTTACCCAACTTCCAAGCTCTCCCGGTTTGACCGGAACCTGCATCTGTCCCTGCTTTACCCCTACCGTTCTTTGGTAACCGACATAGAAATAAAAAATTACCATTGCAAAAATTACCAGTAGCGATATAATACTGTAAACCAAGTACCTTAATATTCTTATCATTCGATTATAATTTAGAACCTTAATTGTATCTCTGAAACATTTCTGTTTTGGGGGGTCTACTCTTTCAGTTGTTTTTATAAAGCATTAATCATTAATTATTTAACCATATGACTTTGAAGCTTTCTGAAATTCTTAATCCGGTGAAAGGTCAGGTAATTAGCGTTATGGAAGTTATCCGCTCCTCCGAATTCATCATCCCAGGCGGTCCTTGATAAAAAGATTATATTCTTACCTTCAAATTGCCAGTCGACATACTGAAAACCATGTTTAAGAACGTCGGGATGATGCAGTAACACTTTGTGAATCGTCCAGCTCTTCAGATCGGATGAACTCTTAATCACAAGGGTATTGCGAACAGAACCGGCATCCAATGTGGCGTAGTCAGGTGTTGTTCTATTGCAAATTGTCCAATATCGTTTCGATTTCTCATCATAGCGAATTGAGAACTTTTTGGCACCTCCCACAAAATCCATAAAACCAACTGAAGGGTCAAAAGAAGCGGTTAATCCATCTGCACTGATATTTACTGTTGCCGCCAGCTCCTTTCCCTTTTCAGAAGTTGCAACACGAAGAATATCAATAAGTTTCCCTTCAGGCGTAACAACCGCATTACCTTCAATCCAACCTCCAAATTTACCGTCTAGATAGGAAGGGTTGTGAGTCAGAAAATTAGTTACTGTCCAGTTTGATGCCAAAAGCAAATCGGAATCTACAGGCGCTGAGATCACCATAGCACTATAGCGAATTCCCCATTTCTTACTTTCGGACTTTGCATTTTCAATTGCCCTCCAGATTCGGCCGTTGTGTATGACCATTGGCATCGGGGCGGTATGATATTCGCCTTCGAGCAGGAGTCCCTTCGTGCTGGTTGAAGGCTCAGACCAGGTGACTCCCCCATCTGAAGAACGGCGGATGATTAAATTACCATGGTGTTTCCAGGTTCCCATGAGATATAAAACATCATGGTGGACAAACAGATTTGACCAGAACTGCCCGTGAATCTCAGAGATTTTTTTCCAGGATTTTCCACGGTTTGTCGATTTATAAACTGCTGATAAAGCCTGAGTATGTTCTGTTGTGGCCGGCCCAAAAAAGTCATGTGACGCGATATAATCTCCATTCGGAAGGATGCAAATACTTGGTGAACCGATAAAGGTTTTCGTAGATGCAGGAATGTGGTCTACAACGACACCTGGAACCTTTAGCGTTTGACCGCACAGCGGCAATGAGGCGCAACAGGTTGTAAATAAATAAATGAATAAAAAGAATAATCTTCCTGGAGGCATTTTTTATCCGTTCTTCTTGTGAAACAATACTTTGGCCGGAATTTCCTCTTTCGCGAACCCGGGTCCCTGCCACGAAACCTTCAACCCCATACCTCCCCCTTCCTGAAAGTACTGAACCAAAACAGGATGCGGACCAGCCTTAAGAGCAACAGGTTTGTAGATCTCAGCCAATGGATGTAACCCGTCGTTATTGATCAGTAAGCGACCATCTATTAACAACCGTCCCCCATCATTGGTTGCGAGATATAAAATGTATAATCCGTCCTTCGGAATTTGAATAATGCCATCATAAATAAATGCAAAATACTGCTCGCTCTCACGCGGTTCAATTGAGAAATTGGGTACGATCCCCGATTTTAATGGTTCAAGTTTCATAAACTCGTTAACCATCCGAAATGACCCGGTAATGTATTTAAAAGAAAGACCCGGTTCCAGGATTCCCATAAGAACAGGCTTACTCATTCCCGCCTTTATGATGTCAGCTTCAGATTCTAAACTTTGTTGTTTTCCTTTATAAGCAATCATCTTCACTGTCGTAGTCTTGTTTATTTTAAATGGTCTCTGATAAAGAGCTGAATTCCTGTCGGGTACGGTTCCGTTCAGTGAAAAGTGGATCTCAGCATCCGGTGTATTACAACCTATTTTAACCTCACGCTCGTCCAGAAACATCCGTTCAGTTTCGATGAGCGACGGGGTTGCAACTATCGGATCGACATCCATTACCTGAGGGTGGACACTGTTTACCGCCCAGGATTTGTTTGGCTCGGGTCCCATAATAAATTCCAGTTTACCACCTTCGATGAGTTCAGAATGCCGGATCCAGAACTTATCCAATGGTTTACCGTTAAAATTTACAGATTGGATATACCTGTTCTGAGAGGAACTGTTTTTTGCTTCGATGACTAATTCACCACCCTTATAGTACTTTGGATCAAGCTGAATGGTTATTTTATTGAAGATTGGGCCTGAGAGTTCGTAAGCAGGTTCGGTGGATGCACCTCCGTCCATCTCAAAGAGTCCCATTGCACTCATCACATACCATGATCCCATTTGCCCCTCATCTTCATCACCTGTATATCCGTCAACCGGAGTTGAGCCATAATATTTATCAAGAATTTCTCTTACCCAATACTGTGTCAACCAGGGTTTTCCGGAATAGTTAAACAGCCATCCGGCCTGCATATTAGGCTGATTACTATGATTCACAAATTGACTGGTAAAGATTGGAAGTGATTTTTTGAAACCATCTTCAAGCCTGTTATTAAATTCATCTTTACCCATAAGTCCGATCAACCCCTTGAGGTCGTGAGGGACAAACCAGCTGTATTGCCAGGCATTGGCTTCGACATAATCACGGGTTCCAAAATTGTCCTCCTTTCCGACTGCACTAATTACCGGAGAGAACTCTTCGAGCCAGGGTCCTCCTGCATATTTTGGACGAACATACCCTGTTGTTTTGTCAAAAACATTTCTGTAATTCTGCCCCCGATGCATGAAATAGGTATAATCTTCCATTTTACCCAGCGATTTGGCCATCTGGGCCACACACCAGTCATCAAAGGCATATTCAAGCGTTGATGAGACCGGGCCCTCGCCTGCAGGAACATAGCCCAAGGCCATATAAGGGACGATATTCCGGTTACCGACATATCCCCCGCACTCATAGGGTTTGGAAGATGTAGTCTGAATTTCACGCATCGCCTTGTATGCCTTATTGGAATCAAAATTCCGTATCCCTTTTTGCCATGCCCCGACAATCAATGGTATCTCATGTTCTGCCACCATGATTCCGGAATATTCCACACCTGCGGGACCATTGGAAAGCCAGCCCCCTTTGTCATAGATTTCGAGCTCCGACTTCACCCACTTTTCATTTACATCCGGAGTGACAAGGCCCCAAAGCTGGTTCAGGTTCCAGAAGGTCATCCAAAAGGCGTCACATCCCATTACAGGAGACTCAGGATCTGTAAGTTGCTGTTCCTTTTCGCACATATCGATATATTTTCCATTTGCGTCGCTGTAAATGGTACGTGCGCTGTAAGAATGGTAGAGATTCGTGTAGAATTTTATCTTATCGGTCTCAGTTCCACCTTCAATTTTGATTTTTCCCAGCAGTTTATTCCAAATCTCCCTTGCATTTTGACAGGCAGCATCAAAATCCCAGCTGAACTTACCCAATTCCGTTTCCATGTTCAATCTTGCCTGTTCAGTGCTAACGTAGGAGATACCGGTTTTCATGAGCACAACGGGGTTATCACCCAGTTTAAATTTAAGAAATGCCCCGATATCTTCGTCTTTAGTTATCGTGATCACATCAGCTTTATTCCGGATATCGGTTCCATGCCAACCACCCATCACTTCAAAAGGGCGATTGAACCGGGCGACAAAGTGGAGGATATAGTCATTAAAATCCTGCACCTGATGAACCCATCCTTCTATTTCAGTGTCACTTACCTTGCGGATGGCCGCCCCTAAAGTGGTTGGTTTCATCTCCTCAGGCACCTGCAGATCAAAAATAATATGCCCATCTTGATTTTTGGGGAAGGTGTAGCGTTGAAATCCGCCGCGTGTGGTAGCTGTCAATTCAGCATTTATACCATAATCCTCAAGCATAACAGAATAATACCCCGGGGAGGCCTTTTCTGTGTTATGGTTTATTCGTGAACGATATCCACCCTGGGGATGCTCCTTTGTCCCGGGTTTAATCCGTATCTCTCCTGTTCCGGGCATGGTTAAAAAACTACCCATTTCCCACGAATGGACATGTCCAAATCCGCAAATACTGTTATTTTTATATTCATAGCCGGCATCCATGGCATAATCATCGGTATTGTCGGGACTAAGCTTGACCATTCCGAATGGGAGACAAGAACCGGGGAAGAGCATCCAGCGGTTACCGGAGGTGCCGATAAAAGGATCCACATAATCAACCGGCTGTTTCTGTCGGGTACATCCGCATGTAACCCCAATAACCAGGATAAGTAAAAGTTGGTGAATTTTTTTCATAGGAATCGGTTTATTTAAATGTTTGGCGATAACCTAATTAGAACAACCCCATGCCTTGGAACCACAGTAGCAAATTTCTCATCAGATTTTCCAAGATTCTTTTGTCTCCAAAGATCCCGGATTCTCCAATATTTGCTGATTCCCAACACCTTCCAGGAGACGCAAATTTCAGTATCAAAAAAACTCCGGTTGAATAATCCAACCACTTTCGATCCATCTTCCATCTGTTTTACCCAGATCTCCTTATCTCCGGTTTTCTCAATAAGCGAGGCCTGTGCTCCTAATGGGTCCTGGTTTACTTCAATCACCTCAGCATTTGTAATCAGGCTAAGTGTAAAATCATCGATATGTATCAAATCGCAACCCAGCAACAGCGGAGAAGCGAGCAGACTCCATAGGGAGATATGGGTATATTGTTCATTGGGAGTCAGTTTCGTAGGGTGAGTTTCGCCATACCAGCCAACTTTTCCTACAACAAGCATATCTGCATCATTCCAATGACCGGGACCAGCATATTTTCCCCACTTATCCTGATTAAACCCTATATCAGACATGCTGCCCCAGGTATCATTGATATCATCGGTTGTCCTCCAGCTGTTTGAAAGTCTTCCATATTCATCTCCAAGAGCAAGGGTTGCTTCGTTTGAGAGGCTGTAGATTATGTCTCTTGACTGTGACTTAAGAGCCTTTGACATTCGTTCTGTACTTGGGACATCGTTAGGAGTCCAGTCGTATTTCAGGTAATCGAACCCCCATGCGGCATATTGCTTTGCGTCGATCTCTTCAAAATGGAAATTCCCGACTACCTTAGATGGCTCCCCTTTGCTGTTTTTTGTATGGTAATCCCGTTGTGGTGTATCAGCGCTGGCACCCTTGCGACCATCATATCCGTGCGTCCAGGGTGTCGAATAGATCCCGGCCTTTAATCCCAAACTATGAATGTAGCTGCAGAGGGAGGACATATCCGGAAATTTGGAATTTGGATTGATCTCCAATGATTTCGGATCAACCACTTCGTCTGCCCATCCACAGTCAATATTTACATAGCTCCAGCCATAATTGATGAGCCCTTTTGATACAAATGATTTAGCAATCTCACGGATCTTTTGATCACTGATGTGTGAGCATCCCCAAAGATTGTACGAATTCCAGCCCATTGGGGGTGTTAAAGCGAGCTTATCTCCACATACAATCTTCAAATTTCGGTTGTCCTTTCCGGATTTGTTCTGAGCGAATAACGTAACGTTAAAATTCCCCTTCTGATTCAGTGTTCCTGTAATCTGACCACTCTGATGATCCAATGACAGCCCTTTAGGCAGGTCTGCGGCAGTGAATTTCATTGGCCGATCACCTGTAGCAGGAATGGTGAACATAAAAGGAGAGTTAGGCCTGACGCCAAAAACTCTTGCCCCATTTATTTTTGGCTTTGACTCAGATTTGGGAGTCAGGATCTCCTCCTTTTCAACGAATGCCTTGACCATTTTTGCATTACCCAAAATTGTGAAAGTTGCATCTGCCCAGTAAACCGGGAGCTGATCCCAGTTATGTTCTTCGGCTACGTAAAAAACAATTCGCTGAATACCTGTCAGATCAAGGTCTGCCAATTTGTTTTTACTGCTACCGGTCATCAAACCGCTCGACCAGATCATTTTTCCATCTGCAAAGATCTGAAATTCGACATCCCCTTTGTCTCCAACTTCATCTCCAATGCCAACAACTCCCTGAAAGTGACTTGCATTCCCCAGCAAGTCAATCTCAAAAATACTTTCAGCGATTGTACCAAGGCCATGACCAAACTTAACACCTCCGATACGCAGGGAATCCCCGGACTCAGGTAAAATCCGTTTGGGAATGCCACTGCGCTGTCGGACTTTAGTGATATCCAGATCTTCGAGGCGTAAGGTATGCCGGGCATATAATGGTCCTGAAAACAAACGTATAAAAAGAATAATAATTAAATATCTCATTTATTGCTAATTAATTGAAATATTGAAGATTTACGTAAATCAGAAAAACGTTTTGCCACAAAGGCACCAATACACCAAGTTTCACCAACTTTAAGATAGCAGCCGCTACTTAACTGGCTTTTTTAATTAGTTGTAAAAAGCTCCTCTGCCTTTATCTCATGCTTCTCCATTCCCGGACCTGACCAGCTAACTTTTAATGCCTTCCCTCCGCCACACTGGAAATATTTTACAAGAATCTTATGAAGCCCTTTCTTAAGACCGACGCGTCCCGGCTCTTCTACTGCTCCATGATTAGCATCATTTTCAATAAGTTCTTTTCCATCAATATAGAATTTGCTTCCATCGTTTGAGACAAGGAAAAAATCATAAATCCCATCCTGTGGAACCGCGATATATCCCTGATAACGATAGCCATAGTAACTTTCTTTGGGTGCATTCTTAATGGAAATGCAATCGGTAATTCCTGAATTAAGTGGCTTGCTGATATCCAGATCGTCAGTTGTCACGAAAAAACGCTCAAAATAGTCATAGGCTATTCCTCGCTTCACCTTAGGATTACCTGCTGAGTCGCACAATAATGCTTTGTTAAAATCAATGGCAACAGTAATACTAGGCAACTTCTTGTTTTCGAAGGATTTCATCTTAAGTATGCAGGATTCCTTTAATACTATCGGTGTTGAATAAACCCTCGATTCTTCAACAGGTTCAGACCCGTCGAGGGTGAAGTGAATTTCGGTATCCTTTGATTCACAGGCCAGCGTTACCTGAGTCGATTCTTCAAACAAGGTCTCTCCTGTTTTAATATAGGGTAGCCTGGCCACAGGGTTCCCGTTTTCGGAATAAGGGCGTTCATTCGGATTCTTCCCCCATTGTTCATTTGGCTTTGGCCCCATCTCAAAAACAAGTTCAGAACCCTTCATAATATCATCATGACGCAGATAAGAACTGGTATATTTCTTCCCGTTTAACGTTGCCGATTGGATATAGAAATTGAGATCGGAATTCCGATTTGCCCGCACGACAAATTTCTTTCCATTCTCCAAATTTATCGTCGCCTTATCGAATAATGGGGCTCCAATGGCATATATCTTCTGTCCGGGTGCTACTGAATAAAAACCCATCGCACTTAAGATATACCAGCCAGACATCTGGCCACAATCTTCATTCCCGGCCAGTCCTTCCGGGTTATCTTTATAGAGTTCCGTTAATATTCTGCGGACGAGCTTTTGGGTCTTCCATGGTTCGCCAACATAATCGTAGAGGTATGCAAGATGATGTCCGGGTTCGTTGCCGTGCCAGTACTGACCGATAGAGCCTCGTTCATCGCTCCCCTTCTTTAATGTAAAGAGAACATCGAGCCATTTTGAAAATTGATTGTCGCCACCCTCAAGGGCAATCAGACCTGCTGCATCATGTGGAACAAACATGTACTGGTAGGCATTCCCTTCCGAATAGGCCGAATTGACAAGGGGATCAAACGGGCTAAGCCAGCTGCGGTCCATCTTTTTTCCCCTGATAAATCCGGTTGATGAATCGAAGACATTTTCATAGTTATGAGCCCGCTGATGATAGTACAAATAATCGTCCTTTAAGCCCATCTCTTGTGCCATTTGGGAAATACACCAGTCGTCGTAACAGTATTCCAGCGTCTTGGAGACTGACTCCCCCTGCCTGTCGCAGGGGAGAAAACCAATCTTTTTGTAGTATTTCAGACCCAGCTTATCCAGTTCTGCACTGTGCTTAACAGCAGCATAGGCTTTCTTCAAATCGTAATCGCGGATCCCCTTAACGTAGGCATCAACGATTACAGGAACCGAATGATACCCCAGCATATCATCTGTATAATTCCCGGCCAGGGGCCACATTGGAAGCCTTCCCCCATCGTCATAGATCTGCAATAAAGTTTTGACAAAATCGCTGGTTCGTTTCTGA
Source organism: uncultured Bacteroidia bacterium (assembly GCA_903859795.1). GTDB lineage: Bacteria > Bacteroidota > Bacteroidia > Bacteroidales > Prolixibacteraceae > JAAFHB01. The sequence continues at coordinate 2,560 of CAIOOC010000025.1, read as the reverse complement.
TCGATAATTGTAAACAACGGATGAAGTGCACGGAAGGTATCCCACAACGAGAAAACTGTATAATTCGTAAACCCTTTGGCCACATGTACCTTATGATCTGTTCCACGGTATTTGCCATCGACATCCATAAACAGGTTTGGATTTAAAAAGGCATGATACATGGCTGTGTAAAAATTCTTCCTGTCTTCAGTCCGTCCACCTTCGACTTCAATTCTCGATAACTCCTTGTTCCATGCACTTTTGGCGTTTGCAACAACCTTATCAAAATCCCAGTCTATGATTTCGGCATTCAGGTTTTTCCTTGCACCATCAATACTAACCGCCGATATTCCAACTTTCACAAGAATAGTTTCGTCCTTTTTAGTCTTGAAATTGACTGATGCCTTTACATTCTTACCATGTACCTCTGATATTTCCGGAAGGATAGTATCGTTTAAAGCAATATCTACCGAAGTAAACGGTTTGGAAAATCTTGCTACAAAATAAACGTACTGATCCCATGCCCATCCGTGTGAGCGGCGAAATCCTTCAATTTCAGTGTCACTAACTTTTTTAATCGTTAACTCCTCCGCTCCGCCCGGATGTTGGAGATCGATAATAATGTGTGAGTTGTCTGATTTCGGGTAGGTATATCTATGAAATCCAGCCCTTTGCGTAACGGCTAGTTCTGCCTTAACCTGATAGTCACGCAAATATACAGAGTAATAGCCGGGAGAAGCAGATTCCTGAGTATGGTTGTAAGTTGATTTGTATCCTTCGATACCTGGCTTTTCGATCCCTGGGAGAAGATTGATCCTGCCAACAGTTGGCATAAACAGGATGTCGCGATATTCGGGTTCCCCAACTCCGCTCAGGTGAGTATGAGAGAATCCGAGAATTGTCGAATCGGGGTAATAATATCCGCCGCATATTCCAGGACCTGTTAATTTAGTATCAGGACTCAGCTGGACTGATCCAAAAGGGTATGCAGCTCCCGGATAGGTATTGCCGTCAGCTGCAGTGCCCATAAACGGATTAACCTGCTTGGTGTAGTCGCGGGGCTGGCCGCTTAAGGTAGTTAATGTGCTGAAAAATATTAAACTTGAAGATAGCAGGAAAATTAATTTGACTGATTTCATTCTTTAATTGTTTATTCAATTGCTAATTCGGGTGTTTGGAAGATCACCAAAAATACAACCGTAATTATCCAAATACTTCTTTAATATTGAATAAAGCACATTAAATATTGATCATCATTAGCTTGTTATTTCTCCTGCTGTAAATGGAATATTGAAATAAAAAGCCGAACCTATACCTTCTTCACTTTCAACCCAGAATTTTCCATTATGCTTCTCTATAAAATCCCTGCAAATAATCAAGCCCAGACCGGTGCTGGATTCACCTTCGGTCCCTTCCCTGTTGGTTTTAAGGTCCAGTCTGAACAGATTATCAATCATTTCCTTACTCATCCCAATACCAGTATCTTTTACCGAGATTTCAATATGCGTTGAGGATGCAACCCTGGCGACAATTGTTACACTTCCATTTCGGTGAGTGAACTTTACAGCATTATTGGTTAAGTTCCGAATAATGGCCTTAAACATTGTTTTGTCTGCGAAGACCGACATTTCGGGAGCAATATTGAGCTCGACTCTGATGCCCTTTTTATTGGCAGTTTCTACAATTAATTCCAGTGACTCCGAAACCATCTGCATTAACAGGAATGACTCGGGTGCAAAGGGAATCAATCCTCTTTGCATACGAGACCACTCCAATAAATTACCAATTAGCTCATATAATTTTGTGGCTGAAGAATTTAGCATAGAAGAAGCATCCTGAATCTCGTCCATTGACATGTCGGGAAGTTCTTTCTCTAAAATCTCGGTATATCCCAGAAGCACATTGAATGGACTGCGCAGGTCGTGGGCAATGATTGAAAAAAGTTTGTCCTTTTCTGCATTTAACTGAAATAATTTCCTTTCGTTCTCCTCTGCTTTTACCCTCTCAAGTGTATAATGCCTATGGAAAAACCTAATTATCAAATAGATGAAGAATGAGGTATAAATTGTGGTCGCAAAACTGTCTATCAACAATGATGTTTCAGAAGGATAACCAACGATTAAATCAGGTCTGTAATATTCTATGAGGTACCCAACTATGACAAAAATGATAAAAAGTTGAATCGAGTATTTTTTCAATCGTTCAGGAACGACAATAAGAGCAAGAATTAAAATTGCAAAAGCAGGTAAAATGTTTGGGCCCTTCATTCCTCCGCCATTTATCCATATGGCAAATATCCCCGTAAAAGAAAGTAATATTAATGGGACAATAAAAGGTTTTATAATTCCCCTGATTCTCCCCAAAAAGTAAATCACAAACAAGAATACAGACATAAAAGCACTGACTATCAAAGGAATAAATGACAATGCCAAAAATAGTGCCATTATTGCTCCGATGAAACTAATTAAAAACCCAATAAAAACAGCTGATAGAAATAGTCGATGCTCTAATGGGATATTTGCATCTTCAGCGAATAAGTTATAAAGTATCTTTTTAACCTTCATAATTGGATTCCAAATCA
>CAIOOC010000024.1 GCA_903859795.1 uncultured Bacteroidia bacterium | reverse complement strand
TATACTACAGTAGTTACAACGTAACTTATATAGTCATAGTACAGGAATACATCGATATATAACGAAAGCAAGCGAAATAAAAAATGAATACGGAACGAGATGACATAAAAGCTGCATTGTTAGAAGTAACAGGTGGAAGTCGACGAAATAAAACCGCTCGATTACGTGATTATTACGATTGGGTGATGGAAGCAAAAGCCGCAGGTGCGAGTAATAAAGTTTTGGTAAATGCTTTAACAAAAAATGGACTTATTTTTGATATTGATACTTTCAAACATGCACTTCACAGAATCAAAAAAGAGCGAGTCATCGATGCCTTAATCATTAAGTCAGCTGCAGAGGTAATGCCATTAGTAGAAAAATCAAAAAAAAATGAGCACAAAAATGTAAGTTATCCAACTCTGAGCTCAGAAAAACCCAATAAAGACGCGGCAATTAACAGAATTGAAGATGTAGATTTAATCAATAAAACAAGCCTCCCAGGATTTGGGAAAACTAAACCAAAAGCACCAAACTAATTAAGGATAACAAAATGAGATCTGTCGTATTAAATTTGAATGGAAATGTGGGTAAATCTACAGCTTGTAACGAGGTGGTTTATCCACGATTGCCAAAAGGCACTGAAGTCATTTATGTAGAGTCAGACAACTCAATCCCTGGAAAAATTGCAGGTAGTAAAGAAATTGAGGCTACATCTGAAGAGTGGGCTTGGCTCATTGAATACTTAGCTACCAACATTGTGGATCATGACATTATTGTTGATATTGGCAGCACCGACTCAAAAAAAATCAAAGCATTATTCACTGAGTTTCATGGTTCTGTGGATGAATTTGATTTGTTTATTGTGCCACACAGCCCTGATGGTAAATCTGAAGATACTGCCCTAACAATTGATTTCTTGCAAAACATGGGTGTCCCAGCAGAAAAAATAAAAATGATATTTAACATGGTTCCTGTCGGTGCAAAATTGGAAAAGATATTTGCCGACTTATTTGCATACCATGAAGAACATAAAAATTTTGTAATAAATACTTCAGCAGTTATCTACAAAACGGGGTTGTTTGAGCGCATTAAAAACACAGACAACACTGTTGAGAGTATCAATTTAGACAAAACAAATTGGACACAACAAATAATTGATGCACATCCTAAAAAGGATGATCCCAAGGTAAAAGAAGCTATCGCATATTACTCATGGATGAAAACCAACAAAATGATGGCTACCTCTCTAGTAGCAGATTTTGATCGTGCATTCAAAGCAGTTATGGGAAAACCTTTACAGGCAGAAGCTACCAAAAAGGTGAGTAGCCATGCTTGATAAAAAACCAGATCATTTTGATGGGCTTGTCGCTGAATGGATTGGTGAAGTCGGGCAACTCCACCAAAAAATACAACAATTACCAAAAGCAATGGATGAGGCTTTATTACCCACCATAAGATTGTTAAATGATTTATCTAAACAGCACGTTGACGTTAAAACATACTCAATGCAATCAACCTATTTGCCATCAAACCCAATTTCATCCTTGCAAACAGTGCTTATT
>CAIOOC010000023.1 GCA_903859795.1 uncultured Bacteroidia bacterium | reverse complement strand
TAATTATTTAACATTGTTCTTTACACGACCAACGAAAGTCTTAGCCGGCTTGAAAGAAGGAATGTTATGCTCTGGAATAATAATAGTGGTGTTACGCGAAATATTACGGGCTGTTTTTTCAGCACGTTTTTTCACGATAAAACTTCCAAATCCACGAAGGTAAACATTGTTTCCTTCAGCAAGAGAACCCGATACGGTGTCCATAAATGCTTCAACTGCCTTCTGAACCGTTACTTTTTCAATACCGGTGTTCTTCGAAATCTCGTTTACGATATCTGCTTTTGTCATTACTAAAAATTTAAATGATTCGACCTTTTGTTTCAATTTTGGTGCACAAATATATAGCTTTTGATTTAACCAACAACATACTAATCAATATTTTTTATTCTTTTGATGAAATATTTTTAAAAACAGAATGATTATGCCCGAATTTCATAAAATATTGACGGATTGGTATAAACAGAACAAACGAGATCTACCATGGAGAGTAAACAATGATCCATATTATGTTTGGGTTTCTGAAATCATTCTTCAACAAACAAGGGTTGACCAGGGGATAAATTACTTCATTAGATTTATTGATCGATTCCCCAATATAGATTCCCTTGCCAACGCTCCGGAGAATGAAGTGTTAAAAGTTTGGCAGGGATTGGGGTACTATTCAAGAGCACGAAATATGCATAAAGCCGCTCAGCAGGTGATGTCAGGGTTTAACGGATATTTTCCTAAAACCTATATTGACATTGAAAATCTTAAGGGAGTCGGGAGCTATACCGCTTCCGCGATTGCCTCAATCTCTTATGGATTACCTTTTGCGGTGGTAGATGGAAATGTATTTCGGGTATTATCCAGGATTTTTGGAATTGAAACCCCGATTGATTCGACAACAGGGAAACGTGAATTCACAAAACTTGCAAATACGCTTCTTGACAAACCGAATCCGGGAACATATAACGAAGCCATTATGGAGTTTGGAGCTTTACAATGCGTACCCCGAAATCCTAACTGCAATTCTTGTCCTTTTCAGGTGCAATGCGTTGCATTCAATAAAGCTGAAATCTCCAAACTTCCGGTAAAAGCCAATAAAACAAAAATAAGGCACCGGTATTTCAATTACCTTTATCTGAAGCACGAAAAATCTATTTACCTGGAAAAACGGGAGCAGAATGACATCTGGAAAAATATGTACCAACTACCCCTAATTGAATCACTAAATGCATTATCAATAGAAGAATTGCTCTCAAGCGAAGAATTCAAATCACTGTTTAAAAAACCCGGCGTAATTATTGATTCTGTTGGAGGTGAGATAATACATCTGTTATCTCATCAGAGATTACATGTGAAGTTTATTGAAATTTCGTTGTTGCATTCCGAGACACATCCGACGTGGCTTAAAATTCCTCTGGAAACAGTTTCAGAATATCCGGTTCCAAGATTGATCGACAACTTTCTTTTGGAAAAAAGCAGAAACAAAATGGAGCATCATTCTTAAAAACCGGTGTATTTTTTTACCTTTGAGCAGCCGTAAATCAAATTTATTAATCGTATATTTAGTTATAAAAACATAATTTCATAGATCATGTCAATTAATAAAGTTATTCTTATTGGGAATGTTGGGAAAGACCCTGAGGTCAGGCACCTTGAAAGTAATGTTTCAGTGGCAAACTTCCCATTGGCTACCTCAGAAAATTACACGAACAAAAGCGGAGAAAAAGTTACTACTACCGAATGGCACAATATCGTTTGCTGGCGCAATATGGCTACACTTGCCGAAAACTATATCCGGAAGGGTAGTCAGATTTATATCGATGGTAGGATCAGGACCAGAAATTACGATGCCCAGGACGGGTCAAAAAGATACATCACCGAAATCTATGCCGATTCGATTCAGCTACTTGGAAAGAAAGGTGATGGAGGCCCGAATGAGAGCCCAAGGGTAAACGATGGGGCAAGCGCTAATGAACCGGCAAGTGATCATGGAGTTTATGGCAATAACGGCATTAAAGAGGAGGATGGCTTACCGTTCTGATATGAGGGTACTTATCATCCTTCTGACAGGAGTCCTGCTGTTTTTCCAATCATGCAAAAAAGATTACACACCCCGGCCAAGAGGATATTTCAGAATCTCCTTTCCTGATAAAAGCTATAAACCACTTGATATTCAGGTGCCTTACTATTTCCAGATACCCTCGTATTCTGTACCGGGGCACGATCCGTTAAGTCCTAACCAACCGAACTGGATTACGATTGAGATCCCTGCCAATCATGCACAAATCCATCTTAGTTATAAGAAAATCGACAAAAACCTCGAAACCTATATCGAAGAGTCGCGCTCACTTGCGTACCAGCATTCGCAAAAAGCTAGTGCGATAGAAGAGCAGCTTTTTATTAATCCGTCGAGGAAAGTTTATGGTACTATTTATACAATTAAGGGTAATGCAGCTTCACCTATGCAGTTTTATCTCACAGACAGTGTCAGTCATTTTCTGCGCGGATCGCTTTATATCAAGGAGGTTCCAAACAGCGATAGTTTGCAGCCTGTAATCAGGTTCCTATCTCAGGATGTTCTGCAGCTGATCAAAACCACAGAATGGAAAGATCTTAAATAATGCCTCTTATTCTACATAAAGATATCGAAGACGGGAAAATCGGACTTTGGAAGATTACCGAGGAACTCAGTGAACTGGAGCGATTGTCAAGGTTATCGGAACCCGATTTGATTGCCTATTCCGGGATTTCTGCACTCCATCGGAAAAAAGAGTGGCTGGCAACCAGGGCATTACTCAACGAGCTTACAGATGAACAAACCAGCATTAGATATGATAACGAAGGCCGCCCCGCCCCTGAAAACGGAAAATACAATATAAGCATCTCACATACAACAGGTTTCGTAGCAGTCATGCTGCACGATGTTTTAATCCCCGGTATTGATATTGAATTAGCTTCCAGAAATATTGGCAGAGTGGCAAGGCGGTTTTTATCTCCTGAAGAATTTGAAGAGTGCAGCCACCAAACAGGAATTTCAAATGAAAAACTGTTACTGCATTGGTGTGCCAAAGAGGCTATTTTCAAAATGGTTCCCTTCAATAATATCGAATTTTCAACCGATATCCTGATTTCATTGAATGAAAACATTCAAAACTCAGGATTATTCGCTGGAGTATTTAAAAACCATTCCGATCAAATTTCAATTCCTCTCGAATACATTGAGGAATGTGGAGTAGTAATGGTCTGGGGATTAGTTGATTTAACCATTTTTAGATAATACTTTTCCATATTTGACATTAATTTTTGGTGTATCTTGGGGTTTTGGTCCAAAAAAGGGTTCTCATTATTTTGAGAATTAAATTTTTAAATATGACTTTTGTTTATTCGCTTCAATTAAATACGATAATACAAACTTATGTGAATGAAATTTTTGAACAAACTGGCCTTTAAAACGTCTTCTATAGATGATTCTTAGTTATATTATGCAACATGAAAATTCCTGATCCACATATTATTGTAATCTTTGGCGCCTCTGGTGACCTGACTAAAAGAAAACTAATTCCCGCTATTTATCAATTATTTGTGAATAATCACCTGCCTGCCCATTTTGCAATTCTGGGTACTAGCAGGACATTACTTACTGATGATGAATTCCGACAACGGATTACTGAATTCATCACCTTCCCGGAAGGACCAGACCTGAAGTTTCTTAGTAAGATTTATTATCAAACAATTGATTACGACAGAAATGACGATTATATTAGTCTTAAAACCCGGTTAAATGATTTGAAAATAAACCTGAATATACCAGCAAATTATTTATTTTATCTCTCGACACCCCCAAATCTTTATGATCAGATACCTGAAAAGCTCGCTTTTGCAAATTTACATTTGCAGTCAGACGGGTTTAAGAGATTAATTATTGAGAAGCCGTTTGGAAACAATTTAAACAGCGCCATATCACTGAATATTAGCCTACTAAAGAATTACGAAGAGAATCAGATCTACCGTATTGATCATTACCTTGGTAAAGAAACAGTTCAAAACCTTATGGTTACCCGATTTGCTAACGGAATTTATGAGCCTGTGTGGAACCGGAATTTCATCAGCCGGGTTGAGATTACATCCGCCGAGAGTCTTGGTGTTGAAGGGCGAGGTGGCTATTACGATCATTCCGGTGCTATGCGCGATATGATTCAAAACCACCTGCTGCAAATGGTCGGGTTGGTTGCGATGGAACCTCCGGTGGTGATTGAGGCCAATGCAATAAGGCACGAGGTGATGAAGGTTTTTCAGTCATTACGTCCTATTCAACCTGAGGATATTGCTAATCAGGTTATCCGGGGTCAATACACTGCCTCTACAATAAAGGGCATAGCCACAGCCGGTTATCGCGAAGAGCCGGGTGTAGATCAGTTATCGCACACTGAAACATATGTTGCGATGAAGTTTTTCATCGATAACTGGCGTTGGGCAGGAGTTCCGTTTTATATAAGAACAGGAAAGAAACTTCCAACTAGGGTAACCGAAATCGTTATTGAATTCAAACCGGCACCTCATCATCTCTTTGTTCAGGATGGCCGGAATCAAAATGCACCTAATCAATTAATTATCAGGATACAACCGGATGAAGGATTACTCCTGAAATTCAATGTGAAAGAGCCTGGCGCAGGATTTAAGGTTAATCAGGTCAACATGGATTTTCACTATTCTGAACTCGGCAATGTTCAGCTACCTGCAGCCTATGAACGTCTTATTCTGGACTGTCTTTCCGGTGATGCAACACTCTATTCCCGAGGAGATACAGTTGAGGCAGCCTGGACCTTCATCCAGCCCATTCTCGATGCATGGAGTAATGACCCTACAATACCAATCTATGGCTATCCAGCAGGCACATGGGGTCCCTACGAATCAGACGGGTTATTGGATGGCGAGATGACATGGCGGTATCCGTGTAAAAATCTGTCTGACGATGGGCTTTATTGTGAATTGTAGAAAATATCTGACTTTAAACGTTCAAAGGGGCTGAGTACCGTTTATATTTGTAGTTCAGGGATAAAAATGTATTCGAACCAGGTACAGCGTACCGTAATACTTTTTTTGATGATGTGTTTAAGGAAGAATATTATTACCCTACTCTGTACCTCCAAACAACGCTTTATTCATCTTTTCTACAAATCTTGCGGTACTCCGTACCTTCTTCCTATTTGAATATTTTCAAAAGGTATCTGTTTGAGGTTCGAATCGTGCCAATCCTGATTACCTGGCAGCTGAAATGTCTTTTTAAAAATTGAACTTAAATTTCCAAATTCGTGAATCCATTAATTCACACATGTAAAACCCCCGAAGATCTGGCCGATGCTTTCGCGAAGCAACTCATTAAATGGATAAGTGATTCGGGCGGAGATTCTTTTCATCTTGCACTTTCAGGAGGTACGACCCCTTCCCTACTGTTCTCACTATTAGCTAATAAATATAAAACTGGTCTTCCCTGGCACAAAATCCATTTCTGGTGGGGCGACGAAAGGATGGTACCACCTTCTGATCCGGAAAGTAACTTCGGGGTCGTAAATGAACTGCTTTTTACTAAGATTGGGCTTTTGGCCGAACAGATTCACAGGATTAATGGAGAATTGGATCCAACTGATGAATCCCTTGGTTATGCCACCAAGATGAAAACATTAATTCCTGTTCTTAATGGCACTCCAAAGTTTGATCTGATTATGCTGGGCTTGGGTGACGACGGTCATACAGCCTCAATTTTCCCGGGGCAGATGCAACTCATGGAATCAAATAATACAACAGCCATCGCAATACACCCTTCATCTGGTCAACTTCGGATCACGTTGACAGGAAAGGTTCTGAACAATGCGAAAAAAGTCGCCTTCCTGGTTGCCGGGGCATCAAAATCAAAAATTTTCAATGAAATAATTTCAGGTTCCGAAAATTCCCAGCAATTTCCCGCGGCACATATCCATCCAGCAGGCGAATTACATTGGTTTATAGATGAGGCATGTCAGGGAAAGGGAAATAAAGGGAAATAAAGGGAAATATAATTTCAAACTTATTTCAACATATTTCTATCAATTTCAGCAGAACTATAGAAACCTCAGAAACTACCGAAAACAACAGAAACTATAGAAACAACAGAAACTTTTTTTTATTTCACAAAAAAATCAAACATTTTCCGTTCTCCAATAAAACCTTCGAGCTGATCATTTATTTTCACAGGTCCTACTCCAGCAGGGGTTCCGGTATAGATCAGATCACCTATCTTAAGGGTAACAAACTGAGATACATGTTCGATGATTGTATCGACGGCAAAAATCATATCCCTTGAATTTCCATGCTGTACAACTTCTCCGTTTTTGCGAAGTGAAAAATCAATCTGTCCAAGATCTCCGAGCTCCTCCTTGGGTATAAATCCTCCCAATACAGCAGATGAATCAAATGCCTTTGACTTTTCCCAAGGCAGCCCTTTTTCGATCAGGTGCCTTTGTAAATCACGTGCAGTGAAATCAACGCCAAGACCAATCTCATCATAGTAGCGATGGGCATAACGTGCTTCAATGGTCTTTCCAAGCCGATTTATCTTGATAACCAGTTCCACTTCGTAATGAATCTCATTCGAAAATCCAGGCAAATAAAAATGGCGGTTATCCAACAATAACGACGAATCAGGTTTCATAAAAAAAACCGGTTCAGTTGGAATATCATGCTCAAGTTCTCTGGCATGTTTGAGGTAATTTCGACCAATACAAATAATTTTCATGGCTTTTCTATTATGACTCTTAATTCACAAAATTAGAGAAAAGAATAGTGATGAACCTAAACTTTTCTGTTTAAATCCCTCAATTTAATCATTGTCAACACCTTTTTGGTATATAAAGGAAACTCTCCCTGCATCATCCACGAAAAGTATCCTGGTTCTTCCTGAAGGACCTTTTCAACAGCCTTCCCTTTGTGTTTTCCAAAATTGAAAACTTCAACACCCTTCTCATCATATACTATCCGGCCAGCGAAATCTACGCTCTTGTCAAATGCTGAAAATGAAGCCAATGCATCAACATTATTAACGACTGGGACCGACTTTTTACCGTTTTCTTCAAACTCAATTCCCTCATACCGCTCGAGTTGAGCCTTCAATACTTCATAGGTAGCCTTTGTATCAGCCATTGCACTATGGGCATTTTCAAGATCCTGCATCAGGTAAAACTTATAAGCAGCGGCCAATGTGCGCTTCTCCATCCGATGGAAAATAATCTGAACATCAACGAACTTATGCTTTTTCATATCAAGGTCAATATCGACCCTGAGAAATTCCTCAGAAAGTAACGGAATATCGAACCGTGTTGAGTTAAAACCTGCAAGATCGCAACCTTCAATAAATTTAGCGTAAACTTTGGCTACCTCTTTGAAAAGAGGTGCGTCTTTAACATCCTCATCATAAATACCATGTATTGCAGATGCCTGTGCAGGAATAGGAATACCAGGATTGATCCGTTGAAACTTCTCTTCCTCATGGCCATCAGGAAATATTTTAAGAAGGGCAATCTCCACAATACGATCGGTGACTACATTGATTCCGGTAGTTTCAAGATCGAGAAATACGATCGGGTTTTTCAGGTTTAGCTTCACGTTACGGGTATATTTTTAAACTAAAAAAACCCGGCAGTCTGATACCGCCAGGTTTTTGATATTTCTAAATTAATAATTAGGCATTGATCATCATTGGCATCAACAGCATCAGAACATCCTCATATTCCAGCTCCTTTTCAGCCGGAACCAACAAACCGGCCCTTGAAGGATCTGAAAGTTTCATCTTCACATCCTCTGAGGCAAGATTTGAAAGAATCTCAACAAGGAACGTGGATTTAAATCCAATCTCCATAGGTTGTCCATCGTATTCACATTTGATGGTCTCAACACCAGAGATTGCAAAATCGATATCCTGAGCTGATACAATAAGTTCAGAAGGGGTGAGTTTCAACCGAACCAGGTTACTCGCCTGATTAGCAAATACAGAAACCCGTTTTAACGTAGTATAAAACTCTACACGGTCTATTACAAGCTCATTGGGGTTATTTAAAGGAATTACAGAATTATAGGCAGGGTATTTTCCCTCTACAAGACGGCAAACCATTTTAAATCCATTGAGTGTGAAAAATGCATTCTTTTCGTCAAACTCAAGTTTTACATCAGAATCTTCGCGTGGTAGGAGGTTCTTAAGCAATGAAGCCGGCTTTTTCGGAAGAATGAAGGAAGCAACATCAGAATATTTAACATCACTGCGTTTATATCTGACAAGCTTGTGGGCATCAGATGCCACAAATGCGATCTCTTCAGGAGAAAGTTCGATATAAATACCATTCATCACCGGGCGAAGCTCATCATCAGCGGTGGCAAAAAGGGTCTTATTAATACCACTTAGCAGTACATCGTGAGGAAGGTTGATTTCATTATGATTTTCTGCAAGCTTTGGTAAAACAGGAAAATCTTCACCATTATGACCAACAATCGAAAATTTACCATTTGCAGAAAGTATCTCAACTGCCAACGAATCAGGATCTATATTAAAAGTAAGTGGTTGCTCGGGAAACTCCTTCAACGTGTCGAGCATTATTTTTGCCTGAACAGCAATCAAACCATCTTCAGCCGAACTTTCAAGTTCTATCCTTGTGATCAAGGTGGTTTCCAAATCGGAAGCCGTTATCAATAAAGTTGTTCCATCGAGCTTTAACAGGAAATTATCCAAAATGGGCAGGGTATTTTTGCTGCTGATTACGCGGCTTATTGCATTTAAATGCCTTAGCAATTCGGTACTTGAAACGACAAATCTCATAGGTTTATACGCTTAAATTTATGATTATATTATCCTACTTAACTAATAATTACGTTCATTACAAGGTTTTAACTCCCATGTGACGAACTCACGAAATTACAACTATTCAGTCACTATCCAATTTCAAAAGAGATTATATTTACAAATTATCCCCATTGTTGATAAATAAACGAATGCAACCGGGTTCCGGACTAATTAACCTGGTTATACCTGGCATTTTTCCTTCGGCGCATAAACAAGAATGAAACGCCACCTAAAAGAATGATCAATACCGGTAACAAAACATTAATTAACTGTACAAACAATTTTTGCTCCCGCAACTTTACTTTATCCAGCAAACGCATCTGCATGGAACGAGACCTCAATTCCATAAGTCCCGAATCATCGCAAAGGTAATGAACTGCATTTATTAAAAACTCCTTATTCCCAAATGTGATGTTCGAATTTTTATCGTATCCCAGCGGAAGCGGGATAAATTTGCCTTTGGTATTACTTACCTTATTGGCAATTAAAGCCCCATCAGAAATGAATATCATCTTTGTTTGCTTGCTTTCAGGTATTACTGTTGCTCCCGGGGCAATACCAAGCTCCCGAATCATCCGGTTTTTAAATAATGATGTAAAAGATCCCTCAATTAAAACTCCGGTTGGAATATTTTGTTTGTTAAACAGGTTTCGGGCAGGAGGAGCGTCAATCATTCCAAGATTTACGATCATTGGAGTTTGATTCGATCTGGCATATGGCGAAGATGTGAGGATAATAGTGCTCTTCGTGGTTTTTGACTCACCTACAAGGTCTATCGAACTTACAAATTCAGATAATACCCTGTTGACATTCCTGCCTATCGGATGGTTTTGAACGGGTGCCAGCAACGGAGAAAAATACCATGGTGCCATTGAATATTTCGGAGGCTGGCCAACCAATGCTGTGTTAACTTTAATCTGCTGACATTCGACATCCTGAATGAGATCTGAGTTTATTCTTACCCCATAATGAAAAAGCTGATCTCCCAGGTTAAGATCACGGGGAAAAGCAACTGTTGACATACCACCTGATAAACTGTCAAGGCTAACACTTACAGGGTCTATCAGCCATAAGATTCGCCCTCCCTTCATTAAATACTGATCGATTGCATATTTTTCCCTTTCCTTGAATGGCTTAACAGGATTTGCAATCACAAGACTTTTAAAACTATCCGGAACTGCCCGAAGTTCCTCCACCGTAATTCTCTGAATATTAAAACTCTCGGAAAGTGTATTTGAGATGTCGCGTACCTGAACTTCCTCAAGTTCATCATGCCCGGTTAGAAATCCAATATTCTCTCTTTTTTCCTGAAAAAGCAATTTTATTCCACGGGCAAACTCATATTCAAGTAATTCTATTGAACGGATCAGATTCTCTTCGTCCCTGAGAAAAGGGTCATTTTTTAATAAATTAATGGCTAATTCATTTCCTCCAGCACGAAGAATTAACGTAGGAAAAACTGTTTTGTTTGTCACTCCCCTATCTGTATTAATCCTCAGATTTACCGGTGAAATGCCAATTGTCTGCAGATACTCGAGATATTTCTTTTTATTGTCAACTTCATATGGATCTGTGACATGAATATTAAAAGGTTGATTGCAATAAACTTTCATATCCCGCAGTTTCTCAAAAACTGCCTCCTGCAATTTGACAAATCCGGGAGGAAGATCACCGGCAAGCAAGATCTCCGCTTCTAAGGGGTAACGAACATTTTTCAATATTTGGCAGGTTTGTTCCGAAAGGGTGTATCTTTTCTCGGATGTAAGGTCGATGCGAAAAAAATTGGTTTCCGAAACAATGGACAATATCAGCATTAATGATACATAAGCGAGAAAATGTCTCACCGATCGTTTAACGGGTCTTCTTTTCCATTCAAGAATAATACGTGTTGCCAGGATGAATAGGCCGGCCATCAAAACAAAGTAAAGCATATCCCGACTATCGACAACGCCCCTGCTTACCGATTCGTAATGTGCATCAATACCGAGTGAAATGATTACTGAGGAGATTGCTGATGGGAATGGCAACCTGGCAATAAAACCAAAACCCGAATACCAGAAAAAGCTTAAAAATACGGCCGAAATAAATGCAACAACCTGGTTATCTGTGATTGAGGAGGTTAATAGGCCAATAGTCAGGTAAATTATTGCAAGCCAAAGAAGTCCGGTATAGCTCCCCCAGGTTGCCCCTGTATCGATACAGCCTACGGGATTACCAAGTAAGTAAACACTACCAAAATAGATAAGTGTAGGTAATAAAGTCAATAAAACCACGGCCAGTGCAGCAAAAAACTTCGCAAAAATCAATTGAAGTTCAGAAACCGGGCGTGATAAAAGCAGTTCCATCGTTCCGCTCCGTTTTTCATCAGCAAAGAGACGCATTGTTACGGCAGGGATAAGGAAAAGATAAATCCAGGGAGCAATCTCGAAAAGACCGGTCAAAGTTGCGTATCCCCCCTCCTGAATGTTATAGTTTCCAGAAAATACCCATAAAAAGAGTCCTGTGACAACTAAAAAAACCACAGAAACCAGGGTTCCTGTAATGGAGCCAAAAAACTGGGTAATCTCTTTTTTAAACAGACTAAACATATCTTCTGCTATTTTTTTGTCAGCAATTCAACAATCAGTTTTGCAGCACGTGCAGCACAACCAGGACCACCAAGTGCAGATAAAACCTCGTCATACCCTTTCAGCATCGATTCACGGTAAGCAGAGTCAGTAAGAATACGATCCAGTTCCGATCCAACAGTATCAGGAGTACAATATTGCTGGAACAGCTCTTTGACAATTTCGCGGTTTGCAATAAGGTTTACCAATGAAAACCAAGGTATTTTAACAATCAATTCCTTGACAAGATTCCCAAATCTCCCTGCTTCGATCCGGTAACAAACCACCTGGGGAATGCCAATATAGGCCGTTTCAAGGGTGGCCGTTCCTGAAGCAACAAGTGCTGCTTTGGATTGTTGCAACAATTCGTAGGTTTGCCCAAATACTACCGGTATACCAATGGTTCCCAAAACTTCAGTATACAAAGACTGAGTTTGTGACGGGGCCCCCCCGATTACAAACAGATATTCCGGGAAGCGCAGGGAAACTTCAGCCAGAACCGGTAATATTCTGGTTATCTCCTGACGGCGGCTTCCGGCCAGAACAGCAATAATGGGTTTCCCGGAAAGATTATTTCGAAGGACAAATTCATTAAAAGTTTCCTTTTGATTTGGACGAACCGAAAGTTCATCGATGGTAGGATTTCCGACAAACCGCACCGGATAATTATATTTTGAGTAAAACTCTGTTTCAAAGGGGAAAATCGTGAACATCTCGTCAACGAACTTTTTCACCTTATGAACCCGTTTAGTTTTCCATGCCCATATCTTCGGGGAGATATAATAGTAAACTTTTATCCCCTTTAATTTAGCGTATTTTGCCATCCTGAGGTTAAATCCAGGGTAATCCACTAAAATCAGGACATCAGGGTTAAATTCGATAAGCTTTTGTTCTGCTATCTGAAAATTATGTTTTATTTTTCCAAGATTAAAAAGTACAGGAAAGACACCCATAAACGCCATCTCACGATAATGTTTAAGAAGGGTTCCCCCTTCACTTGCCATTAGCTCTCCACCAAAAAAACAAAAATCAGCACCAGAATCCTCTTTCTTTAACTCCCGCATCAAATGGGAAGCATGAAGATCGCCGGAAGCTTCTCCTGCAATTATAAAGTATTTCACTCGAATAAAATTAGATTAACTTACTTATATATAGATGCTTGATTCTCGCGGAATCCACATGAATTTTATTCATCTTTTTTGTGAATGCTAGTTCATGAGGGTTTCATCAGTAAATAATTTGTTTTTTAATGGCCTGATGGAATTGCCAAGGTGATATTCTTATTTCGGTCTGTGAATTCTCAAACATGGCTTTTTCATTGGATGAAATAAAAAATAAAAACCAAAATACCTAGAATGATTGTTGACGTTAAAA
Source organism: uncultured Bacteroidia bacterium (assembly GCA_903859795.1). Classification (GTDB taxonomy): domain Bacteria; phylum Bacteroidota; class Bacteroidia; order Bacteroidales; family Prolixibacteraceae; genus JAAFHB01. The sequence continues at coordinate 11,520 of CAIOOC010000023.1, read as the reverse complement.
CACCACGACCAGAACTATACCGGTTGGTGTTAATAAACAGCATGAACGGAATAATATTAGGAAAAATGGTAATACTAATAACACTGACCAGTTTTTTTGATTCTATCAAGATCCGGAGGTATTCGGCAAAATTGTATTGCTTGAACCGGAAGATATAATTTAACAGGAAAAAAAGTAAAGGAGTCATCAGTCCAACGATTACTCCATAACTTATCTTATTAATAAACAATGTCTTATCATCGAAATTTCTTGGGTTATTCATCTATAAAGAATTTGTTTTTTAATGGTCAGATGGAATCGAAGATCAGCGAAGCTAATAGCCATGATCAAAATATTCATTCTGGTATATGATTTTACTATCATGGCTATTTCATCTTAGAATTTCCATTTTTGCATTTGAGGGAACGCAGAATAAGCGGTAAGATCTGTATTCACAGGAACAACTGAAACAAATCCATTGAGAACAGCAAAGTCGTCAGTATCAAGAGCCTCAGCTTCAGCATTATTGAAATATCCTTTAAGCCAATAATAACTCCGGCCATGGGGATCTGTTCTTTTCTCAAACTCTTCGACCCATTTACCTCGTGTCTGACGGCTGAAATTAATCCCTTTAACTTCACCCTGCGGTATATTCACATTTAAACACACTCCGTCAGGAAGACCATGCTGGGCAACCGTTTGAAAAATACGGGCAACAACAATTTTGGATCGTGAGAAATCTGCATCCGGACTGTAATCATTCAACGAAAAACCTATGGATGGTACACCGTGAATACATCCCTCGAGTGCAGCTCCCATAGTACCGGAATATAAAATTGAAACAGAGGTATTTGCCCCATGATTGATCCCCGAAATAATAAAATCGGGCAATTTATCCAGCAACTGATTACAGGCAAGCTTAATACAATCAGCCGGAGTACCGGTACACGAATAAATCAAAAGTCCATCTTCCTCCTGCAGACGTGTAACTCTAAGAGGATGATCAACGGTAATGGCATGCCCCATACCTGAACGCGGACTGTCAGGGGCAACTACTACAATATCTCCAAACAGGCGGATTACCTCAATAAGTTCATTTATCCCCTTTGCGTATACTCCGTCATCATTGGTGATTAGGATTAAAGGTCTTTCTTCCATTACTCGATTTACAGGTTTACAGTGTGTCAAAGATAATGTTCTTAGCGAAAATTTTTACCTTTGTGAGAAAATCTGGTTACATTGAAAAAAATTATTCTACTTGGTACAACCTGGCCATTCAGGGGAGGAGGCATTGCAACATTCAATGAGCGTCTTACTAAGGCACTGATTGACAATGGTGACGAAGTCATAAATTATACTTTTTCACTCCAGTATCCCTCATTTTTATTTCCTGGGAAGACTCAGCTGTCAGATCAACAAGCACCTGAAGGGCTTGATATCCGAATAAAAGTCAACTCTGTAAATCCATTTAACTGGCTAGCAGTTGGTCGCGAAATCAAACGGTTAAAACCGGATCTGCTTCTGGTCCGATACTGGATACCGTTTATGGCTCCCTGCCTTGGAACCATCTCCCGAATTGTTAGAAAAAACAAGCAAACACAGGTCATTGCCATTGCAGATAATATAATACCGCACGAGAAACATATCTTCGACAATATACTAACTCGCTATTTTACTAATAGTTGCAATGGATTCATTACTCTTTCAAGAGCTGTACTCAACGATCTGAAACGATTCAGACCGGATGCACCAATGGTTTATACGCTCCATCCGTTATACGATATCTTTGGTAAAATAGTGAGCAGAGATAAGGCTTTAAAACGGTTGAACCTAAGCCCGGATTACCGATATCTGTTGTTTTTCGGATTTATCCGCGATTATAAAGGGTTAGACTGGCTGCTTGAGGCTTTTGGCCATGAAAAAATTCGTAATTTTCCGGTCAAACTAATCGTTGCTGGTGAGTTTTATACCTCATCGGAAAAATATCTGAAGATTATCAGGGATAAGAACCTCATGAATCATGTCATCCTGCGCACCGATTTTATACCCGAACAGGATGTTGCCAATTATTTTGGCGTAGCAGATATGGTTGTCCAGCCTTACAAATCAGCCACTCAAAGTGGTGTTACACAGATCGCCTATCACTACAATAAACCTATGCTTGTGACCGATGTTGGGGGATTGGGCGAAATCATTCCTCACGGAAAAGTTGGTTATGTTGTAAATCCGGGGCCTGAGGCGATAACCGAAGCAATTTATGATTTTTACAGTAACGACCGAAGTGGCTTTTTTACTGCAAATGTAATTGCAGAGAAAGAGAAATTCTCTTGGGGAACAATGGTTGAAACAATAGAAATTGTACTTAATAAAATCAGGAATAAAAAGTTATTTTTGGGATAATTAATATAGTATCAATTTGCAGACCGAGATAGAAAAAAGAGAAATAGAAGATTTGTTTGAAGACCTTTTAAAGTCCTTCACCAGGCCTTTGACTGCCGAAAATGAGCAACTTATCCGTAAAGCCTTCCATTTTGCCAATACTGCCCATATGGGGATCAGACGCAAATCAGGAGAGCCTTACATCATTCATCCTATTGCTGTTGCTAAGATAGTGGTGAGCGAGATCGGACTTGGAACGAAATCTGTCCTTGCAGCAATGCTCCATGATGTTGTTGAAGACACTGAATACACACTCCACGACATTGAGAACATGTTCGGTGCAAAAGTTGCATCGTTGGTGGATGGACTAACCAAACTTTCGGGAACTTTTGATTCAAACCAGGCTACAAATTTCAGGAAAATGCTTCTTACACTTTCAGATGATGTAAGGGTGATCCTGATCAAAATTGCCGACCGTTTGCATAATATGCGTACACTGGAATCGATGCCCTATCAGAAACAACTGAAAATCACTTCTGAGACTCTTTATATCCTCGCTCCCCTCGCCCACCGTTTGGGGCTTTATGCAATCAAATCCGAACTCGAAGACCTAAGCCTTAAGTACAAAAATCCTGAGATCTACCAGCAAATAAAGATCAAACTTCAAAGCGAAGAGGAGCGTATTAATTACCTTGTTTTCGATTTCTCGAAACCAATTCAGGAAAAGCTGTATGCAGAAAATTTTGATTTTACAATCAGCGGGCGCCCCAAATCGATTTATTCGATCTGGAACAAAATGCAGACTAAAAATGTAACATTCGATGAGATTTATGATCTGCTGGCTATCCGTATTGTATTTAAACCAAAAGAGGGGATCTCCGAAAAAAGACAAAGCTTTGATATTCTTTCGTTGATTACCGATATTTACACCCCTAAACCGGACCGTATCCGGGATTGGATAACTATTCCAAAAGCAAACGGATACGAAGCTTTGCATGTCACTGTTATGGGGCCTCAGGGGCAATGGGTTGAAGTGCAGATCCGCACTGAAAGGATGGATGAGATAGCTGAACGGGGATTTGCCGCACATTACAGATATAAGGAAGAAGGTTCATCTGAAAGTGAACTTGACAAATGGCTGATGAAAATCCGTGAACTTCTGCGCAATCCGGAATCTGATGCCCTGGATTTTCTGGATGAGTTTAAACTCAACCTCTATTCGCAGGAAATAGTGATCTTCACACCAAAGGGAGAGATGAAAATGCTTCCCAAAGGTGCCACAGTTCTGGACTGTGCCTACGATATTCACTCTGAACTGGGAAACCATTGTATCGGAGCAAAGGTAAACCATATCCTTGTACCGATGAGCCATGTGCTCAAAAGCGGAGATCAGGTCGAAATACTAACCTCAGATAAGCAATCCCCAAAACCGTCCTGGATTGAAAGTGCCATAACAGCAAGAGCAAAATCAAAAATCAGGGATTCATTTAAACAGGAACAAAAAAAACACATTGAGGATGGGCGAATCCGGCTCAATGAACAACTGGATAAACTGAATGTAAAACCAGCGTCTAATACCCTCAAAAAACTGATAAATCACTATGGTCTTCACTCCAAGGAGCAGCTCTATGCCGAGATTGGAATGGGGCTTGTAAGCCTCGACAATTTAGAGACAACCTTAATGGAAAAGTCGGTGAATAAATTTGTCAAATTCTGGAAACTTTCCTTTCCTTTTATTGGTGACAAGAAAAATGAGAACCAGCCAATCGACAAAAAGAAGCCCTTTTTACTCAATGAAGATCAGAAAAAAGCCAACTTCCAGCTTGCTACCTGCTGTAATCCGATACCCGGTGATGATGTTGTTGGATTTGTATCGGATGACGGACAAATTATGATCCATAATAAATCATGTCCCGAAGCTGTAAAACTGATGTCTAGCCATGGCGATGAGATTATTGAGGCAACCTGGACTAAGTCAAAGATGCTCTACTATCTTACGCACCTATATATCAGAGGATTTGATCACCAGGGGATTGCCAATAAAATCACCAATGTCATATCGAACGTATATGGAATTAATATGAGGTCAATCAACCTTGATGCTCACGATGGTATTTTTGAGGGAAACCTTTACCTTTACATCCAAAATACCGACCTTCTGGAGACATTGATCACCAAGCTTCTGAACATAAAAGGGGTCGATACGGTTCAGCGAAAGGAAATTTAAAAATCTCCTTGATATTTTTATTCCAAATTGCTGTATTCTTAAAATATTTTCTACTTTTACATCCTATTTTAACTTAGATTAAGTATGAATAGTATGCTTAACAGTAGAGAAACAGTGAAATCACTTTTTACGGAATACCTCGAAAGAAAGGGGCACCGCAAAACGCCGGAACGATTTGCTATCCTTGATGAGATTTACTCAAGGGATGGTCACTTTGACATTGAAACGTTATATATTTCGATGAAAAATAAAAACTACCGGGTCAGCCGTGCGACTTTATACAACACAATTGAATTGTTGTTGGATTGCAAATTGGTTATAAAACATCAGTTTGGAAAAAATATTGCCCAATTTGAAAAAACTCTGGCAGCCAGACAGCACGACCATTTAATTGACATTCGTAATGGAAAGGTAAAAGAGTTTCATGATCCAAGAATTCTTGAGATCATTAAGGATGCTTGTGCTCAGCATAATTTCAGGCTATCTCATCACTCTCTCTACCTGTATGGTGAAACAGATGATATAGCGTAATGAAAACATATATCACAATCATTTATACCTCTCTTTCCGGGAGGTTTTTTTATCCTTTTTTTGAAAATATTCAGTACCTTTGATCGATTTTTGCCCGCCTCAAGACAAAATCGTTCAAATGGGGGTTTGGGTGTCTCAATATATAATTAAATATAACAAATAGACAGATGAAGGTAGATGTATTGCTTGGTCTTCAGTGGGGAGACGAAGGAAAAGGGAAAGTTGTGGATGTTTTGACCCCTCATTATGATGTGATTACAAGATTTCAAGGTGGTCCCAATGCGGGCCATACCCTCGAATTCAACAATATAAAACATGTACTGCATACTATCCCTTCAGGGATCTTCCGTAATGATAAGATCAATGTTATCGGGAACGGCGTTGTAATTGACCCTTCTATCTTCAAAAAAGAGATCGATTCACTACTTAAACTTGGATTCGATTTGAAAAAGACACTTTACATCTCAAAAAAAGCGCACCTGATACTTCCAACTCACCGGTTACTGGACGCAGCATCAGAAACAGCCAAGGGCGACGCAAAGATAGGTTCAACTCTTAAGGGTATCGGGCCCGCTTATCGCGACAAAGTTGGTCGCGACGGCCTACGGGTCGGCGATATCCTGCATAATTTTGAAGAAAAATATAAAGTCCGGGTTAAACAACATACAGATCTGCTGACCAACTATTACCATTTCGATTATCAACAGGCATTAAATGAATATGAAAAAGTTTGGTTCGAAGGAGTTGAAACAATTCGACAATTCCAACTAATTGATAGTGAAATATTTATAAATAATCAGATAAAATCTGGAAAATCTGTTATTGCAGAAGGTGCTCAGGGAACAATGCTGGACATCGATTTCGGCTCTTACCCGTTTGTAACCTCATCGAATACAATTACAGCCGGAGCTTGTACCGGTTTGGGAATTGCCCCAAACAAAATCGGTAAAGTCTATGGAATTTTTAAGGCATATTGCACCCGGGTGGGAAGTGGCCCGTTTCCTACTGAATTAAACGATGCCACAGGACAAAAATTGAGAGATGTAGGACACGAGTATGGATCAACAACAGGTCGGCCGCGTCGTTGTGGCTGGCTTGACCTTGTTGCATTGAGGTATGCGATAATGATCAATGGAGTTACCGAGTTGATTATGATGAAAGCCGATGTCCTCGACGATTTTGATGCAATTTCCGTTTGTACAAAATATAAAATCGGAGACCAAATTATAGAGGACTTCCCCTATGAACTGGACGACAATGTTGTGCCAATTTATGAATCGCTTCCGGGATGGAAAAAACCTCTTACAGGCGTAACCACCGAAAAGAGTTTCCCTAAAGAATTAAGTAACTATATCTCTTATCTTGAAACTGCGTTGCAGGTTCCTGTCTCAATTGTCTCTGTTGGCCCCGACAGGTCACAAACGATTGTTAGATAAAAATACAAAATCCCGGAATTACACCGGGATTTTGTATTTTTATCCAATTATATTTCATTAAATCCGGAAGTCATGATGACAAATTCTTCCTCCGGGACTTTGGGCCTTTATACGGATTATTATGAGTTAACAATGGCTCAGGGGTATTTTCTGGCCGGGAAAAAAGATGAGGCTACAGTCTTTGATTATTTCTACAGAACAAACGCATTTGAAGGAGGTTTCATGGTTTTTGCAGGATTATCAGATTTCCTCATTGCACTGGCCGATTTTCGTTACCCCAAGGAGAGTATTGAATATCTGGATAAACTCGGATTCCATTCCGGTTTCCTCGAATACCTAAAAGAATTTCGCTTCAACGGAACAATTTTTTCAGTTAAAGAAGGTGAAATTGTCTTTCCCAATGAACCCATACTGCGTGTGGAAGGGAATATTATTGAAGCTCAGCTAATCGAGACATTACTTCTAAATCTGCTTAATTTCCAAACCCTAGTGGCAACAAAAGCATTCAGGGTTAAAATGGTTTGCGGAGATAAAACCTTCGCCGATTTTGGATTTCGTCGTGCCCACGGAGCCGGAGGAATCCAGGCAAGTAAAGCGGCTATAATAGGCGGCGCATCCTCAACGTCAAATGTCCTTGCTGGCTTTCTGTACAATATCCCCGTATCGGGAACGATGGCCCATAGCTGGGTACAATCCTTCGATGATGAGCTGAGTGCTTTCAGGGAATATGCAAAGAATAATCCCCTACAGACTGTACTTCTTGTTGATACATACGACACCTTGCTAAGCGGTATTCCAAATGCAATTACCGTAGCAAAAGAGATGGAAGCATCAGGCAATGCGATTGGAGGGGTCAGGCTCGACAGCGGAGATCTGGCCGTTTTCAGCAAAGAAGCGCGTAAAATGCTCGATGCTGCCGGATTACAATATATTAAGATATTTGCTTCCAATCAGTTAAACGAGTATGTTATTAAAATCCTTAATCAACAAAACGCTCCAATCGATGGATATGGAATTGGGACAGAACTAATTACCGGCAAACCCGATGCTGCCCTTGACGGAGTCTATAAATTGGCGCTGTGTAATGATATTCCAAGGATGAAGATTTCGGAGAATTTAGAAAAGATGACCTTCCCGGGGAGAAAATTGCTTTATCGCTATTTCAATGCTGATGGAAAATTCTTTGGTGACGCCATTCTGCTCGAACACGAAGATCCTGATAAATGTGAACGGATCTTTAATCCTGTCCATCCCGAAAAATGGACAAGCTTGTTTGGTTTAAAGCCAGAGCTGCTTCATCATAAAGTATTTGAAAATAAGACAATTACACAACCTTTTTCGACTCCTGGAGATTGCCATAAGTACCTGGTATCCCGAGCCGAACTACTACTACCGGAACATAAACGGTTCACAATGCCCAATGTTTATAACGTTGGCATTTCAAATGAGCTGCTACAATTAAGAGACCGGCTCCGGAAAAAGATAGACAGCAAATCGAAAGAAAATCAATAACTTTCATTGCAAACGAATGTACTAAAAACGAAAATATGAAAAAAAGTATAAAAGGAACACAAACCGAACTGAATCTTTTAAAGGCATTTGCTGGAGAATGCCAGGCGAAAAACAGGTATGAGCTATTTGCAGAAAAAGCAAAAGAAGAAGGATACGAGCAAATTGCAGCTATTTTTATAAAAACATCATTGCAGGAGCAGTCTCATGCTAAACAGTTTATTAAATTCATGGAAGGCGGAGCCGTCGAAATAAAATCTAAATTTTCAACCGGATTATCTTCCCAAACCATTATAAATCTGCAGATTGCTGTAGATGAGGAAAATAGAGAGGCATCTGAGATTTATATTCAATATTCGGAAGCGGCCAAAGAGGAAGGGTTTCCCGCTATTGCAGCCATTTTTCACCTGATAGCAAAGGTGGAGGCGGAACATTCAAAGCGGTTTAAGAAACTGCTTAAAAGATTGGAGGAGGGGACACTTTTTCGCCGCGATAAACCCATCAGGTGGGAATGCCTTAGATGCGGACATGTTCACGAAGGAGAAAATCCACCCTTAATTTGTCCGGCATGTAATCATCCGATTGGATATTTTGAAGAGATGAATGAAAACTATTGAAATAAGAATCTTAGTAAAATGCCTCGGAATACTTGACGCAATCACTGGATTTACAAATTTACTATCTCTAGCTATATCGCTTATTATATGCAGATTAACAATGAGCAATTTGTTGTAAATTGCTTACTCGCAAGGCCAAAGCTCCTTGAGGAGGGTGGCTCAGATTTTATTATTTAAACTGTACCATGAACCTCCGTTGTAAACCTCTGTATACCCATTGGATTTTAAAATGCTTTTTGCTGAGGCGCTGCGCATTCCTGAAGCACAACAGGTAATAACCACTTTGTTTTTATTTTTAATCTTATTGAGACTTCTGGCTAGCTGTTCCACAGGAATATTGACTGAACCTCTGATATGGCCCCCAGCGTATTCACCCTTACTGCGAACATCTAAGATAACAGCGCCATCTTTTATTAATTGTGCATAATCGGTTTTCTCGAAACCAAATAAACTTTTGATTGATTCGAACATTGTTGTAAGATTTAAATTGTCGGCACCTATTTCCCAACGATTTTTAGTATTTAAAATTCAGCTGCATAATTACAACTATGCAAAAATCTGGTATGTAACAAAGATCACATAAGGGATATTTTATTTCGGGCCAGCGCAATAAGTTCTTCTCTTTCCATTTTCTTCAGTACCCGGCTTACAGCTTCTCGCGTAATGCCAAGTTCATCAGCAAGTTGCTGGTGAGTAACACTTATTTGTTTTGATTGGAATAATATTGATTTCTGCCGCAGTAAATGAAGTAATCGGGCATCAACCTTTTGAAATGCTATTGAGTTAACCACTTCGAGAAGTTCTTCAAATCTTTTCTGGTAGAGTGTAAAAATGAAATCGGTCCACTCGGGAAACTCCTTTATCCATTCGCTTGCTTTAGAAACCGGGATCAAAAGAACTTCCGATGCCTCCTCAGCTACAGCCTTTATTTTACTTGTATCGTTGTGAATACCAGCCAGAAATGACATAATGCAACTCTCAGAAGGCTTAATATAATAAAGTAAAATCTCGTTGCCATGATTATCCGTTCTGATCACTTTAATACTCCCGCTCAACACAATGGGAATAGATTTTATATAGGCGTTGAAATTTAAAATAACAGTCCCGGCAGGAAACGATTTTACCTGGCCGGACGCATACACTTCTTTTTTTAACAGTGAGTGAAAAATATTATCTATTGCAGCCATTGAATCAAATTGAACCCTCAAAGTTAGTTAAATAAAGTGCACACATTGGGGGATCAAAACAATGAATAAATTAGATCGTATTTTAATATATGGGCGAAATTAATATGAAGTTAAAGTCACAAATCAAACATTTAAAAGCTTAAGAGCCCAAAAAATAAGAGCCGCGAGTACCATCGAAACAGGAATAGTCAGAATCCAGGCATACAGCAAATTTACAGTTACACCCCATCTGACTGCCGAGACCCTTTTGGTTAAGCCAACTCCCATAATGGCTCCGGTTATTGTATGGGTAGTGCTGACAGGAATTCCAAAAGCCTCTGTTCCAAATAACAACATGGCGCCGGCACTTTCCGCTGCGACCCCTTCGAAAGGGGAAAGTTTAGTAATCTTAGATCCCATGGTCCGGACTATTCTCCATCCTCCAATTAATGTTCCGGCAGAAATTGCAGAATAGCAACCATATACGATCCATAACGGTATAGCATGGATTTTACCATCAACAAACGTTATCTGAGCCCAATGTGGAATTAGCGCAGGATCAACAGTTTTAAAATAGACAAGTAAGGTTGCAGAGATAATTCCCATAACCTTCTGTGCATCATTACCACCATGTCCTAGACTAAACAATGCGGAAGAGAAGAGCTGTCCGATTTTGAACCATCGTTTTAAGCGGTATGGATTAAAAGACTTGAAGATCCATAAAAGTGCAACAGATAAGAAGTATGAAAGAAACATTCCGATTAATGGCGCGAGGAAAATAAATGAGGCTATTTTGATAATCTTATCAGAATGAACAACTCCCCAACCAGCATAGGCAATCGCTGCGCCGGCAAAACCTCCGACAAGTGTATGTGAAGAACTGGAGGGAATTCCAAGGTACCAGGTAATCAGATTCCAAATGATTGCTGCTATAATACCTGCCAATATCACCTGAAGATTAATAGCTCCGGTATCGACAACCTTGGCGATAGTATCTACTATATGAAGCTCAAATATTGCATAGGCAGCAAAGTTGAAAAGTGCGGCCCAAACGACAGCCTGTAATGGAGTCAATACTTTGGTAGACACTACAGTAGCTATTGAATTCGCAGCATCATGAAAACCATTGATGAAATCAAAAATAAAAGCCAGTATAACGATGATAATTAATAGAATAAAGTCCATGGAGCGTCTATATCAATACATTCCAAAATTAAAACCATGCTGTTACAAACAGGTTACATTTTAGTTACAATATTATTACAGCCATGTTTAAATGATAGGAAATATAAACCCGGAAAAGTTAATAAGTCAGTTTATAAATTTTCATGATAATTATTTAATCAATTTAAGTTTTAGCCGTTGTGTAACTATCTTTATCTGGCCGAAATCGTTTTATTACTCAAATACTAAACCATGGGAACAAGAGTAAATGAAACTAAATCGAATGAGATGCTGAAGTATTATGAAACACTAATTCTTGTTTTCGGGATTATTGTTTTTACCTTTTTTGTTTTTTTAATCGTTAAGTACAATTAAATAACAATCGGAGGATAAATTGGCATTCCAAAGAACAGGTTTTTAAAACCAGTAGTCTCTTCCATGTGCAGGATATGGTTCTGACTAAAATCCTTGTTGGATATTATTCCCCAAATATTTCTTTTACACTTATTTTA
>CAIOOC010000022.1 GCA_903859795.1 uncultured Bacteroidia bacterium | reverse complement strand
TTATACAAATGAAGTAAATTTTGAGTTTAAGCAATGGATGCATGAAAACTATCCAGATTGTCTTTGCATACACAGATTTAACAACGGCGTTCATGGGTGGCTTACTGGCGGGTGCTGCAACGGGGCTGATTCATACCCGATTTAAAATAAATCCTCTGCTTTCCGGAATTTTAGTGATGACTGCACTTTATTCGGTAAATCTCCATGTGATGGGGAAAAGTAATGTACCGCTATTATCTCAGCTTACGTTGTTCACCTGGGCCGAAAACTTTTCGGTATCAGTTTCGGGAAAAGATGCAATAACGAGCGTGCTTGGTTGGAGCGTGCCCGTGAAGGATTTGTGGATACTCCTTTTCTGTTTGATTATGATTGTCCTTTTCAGCCTTGTTCTGCTGTGGTTTTTCCGGACAAATATTGGAACTGCGATGCGGGCAACAGGAGATAATGACCAGATGATCAGGGCACTTGGAGTAAATACAAACGTTATGATCGTTTTCGGTGTCGCAATATCCAACGGATTCATAGCCCTTTCGGGTTCGATGCTGGCCCAGTTTCAGGGCTTTGCCGATGTTCAGATGGGAATCGGGATGATGGTTTGGGGGCTTGCCAGCGTGATTATCGGCGAGGCCCTGATCAATGAAAAGAAGCTGGGGTTGTTGATTGCCGGAGCCGTTATTGGCGCAGTTTTGTTCCGTTTGCTTGTGGCCATCGCGTTGCGCTGGGGGATGAATCCGAACGACCTGAAACTTATTACCGCTGCATTCGTATTCCTTGCGTTGGTATTGCCGGGTTTTATGAATAAGACAAAAAAGATAAAACTGCTTAGGTAATTTATGGATCGAGCCTACGGTTCTAGGGGCTATGGATGTTGATTATAAGGATGGATTAAAATCGATCCTTACATGATGATTCGAACCTAAGGTTCTGAGGAGATCTCCTCAAAAAGATGTTGATAATTTGAGTTTAATTACTTTGAAAGATGAACAATTGCTAGTTCCGAAGGAACGATTAATCTTGTAGTCCGGGATTTTAATCCTGTAAAATAAGAGATACAAAAATCCCGGATTGCCTTTGGCACGATCCATTTTTTATAATTTACCTGAATGGTATTTAGTAAATAACAGATACAAACTTATGCTGAAGAATATGTTAGAAATTTCAAACCTGTGCAAAACGTTTAATGTAGGTACCATCAACGAGGTTACCTCACTTCAAAATGTTACCCTTTCGATTGAAGAGGGAAGTTTCGTGTGTGTACTGGGTACCAACGGCTCGGGGAAATCGACACTTTTGAATGCAGTTGCGGGTACATTCCTGACTGATTCAGGCACTATCATTCTGAAAGGGAAGGATATTACCAGAAAACCTGAGTTTAAACGCGCCAGCCAGATCGGTCGTGTCTTTCAAAACCCATTTAGCGGCACTGCTCCAGGGATGTCAATTGCCGAAAACCTTGCTCTGGCAGCCAAACGAGGCAAGAAACGTGGTTTAGGTTGGGGACTGTCAGCATCGGTGCTCAATGAACTGAAAAGCAGAGTGAAAGTGTTGAACATGGGATTGGAAGAGCGCCTTGAAACACCTATCGGGAAGCTATCCGGTGGTCAACGACAGGCTCTTACACTATTGATGTCAAGCTGGATAAAACCCGACCTGCTACTTCTCGATGAACATACCGCCGCACTCGATCCGAAAACAGCCTCCAAAGTTATTGAAGTGACTGAACGAATTGTTATGGAAGGGAATTTAACCACACTAATGGTGACCCATTCGATGCAGCAGGCTGTAAACCTTGGCGACCGGATTATCATGATGCACCAGGGACAGATCAAATACGATTTCCGTGGAGAAGAGAAAAAGAGGCTTAAAGTGCAAGACTTGCTCTCCCTTTTCGATGAACTACGCAGAAAAGACCAGATCGACACGGCAGTTGCTGAGTTGTTGATACATGAATATGTGTGAGATTTTGCAACTGGCTACTGGCTGCTGGCTGCTGGCAAATCTTGCTCCCGACAAAGTTCTTTTTATAAGTAGAATGTAAACAAATAAGCTGTGTCTTAAGATTAACAGGCAAGAGTCCAGCCGCCAGTGCCATTCTTGTTGTTCATTTATATCAAAATAGTTAGTCAAATGAAACAAATTCTTCGTCCTTTGCTTTTCCTCTTCGCGGTAAGTGCAGTCTTACTGCTTTCCGATTTGCAAAACCGGAATGGGAAAGGCCGGACAATCGAAAAGACCCGGTTGGCCATTTTCAGGTTTACCACAAATCAGACTCTTGAGGAGGCTGAAAGGGGAGTTCTTGAAAAAATCAGGGGCTCTAAAAATTTTTCAAACGGCCATATTGAAATTCGCAAATATTGTGCGGAAGGAGATATTACTATGGCCAATACAATCGCCCGGAATATTGTGAGTGAAAGATTCAACATGGTGGTCTCTATCAGCACGACTGGTTTACAGGTTATGGCAAATGCCAATAAAGCAGGAGAGATTTTGCACGTGTTTTGTACAGTTACCGACCCTATTTCTGCCGGCGTTGGGATTACCGGCCCCGCTGCCAATCAGCATCCGGCACACTTGGTTGGAATAGGAACTTTCCAACCGGTTGACCGTATTTTCAGAATGGCCCGCCAGATGAATCCTGATCTGAAAAAGGTCGGCGTGGTTTGGTGTACAAGTGAATCTTGCTCAGTTGCATGTCTCAAAAAAGCAAGAATTATTTGTAAAGAACTTGGTATTGAGCTGGTTGAAGTGAGTGTAGAGACTGTTTCTCAGGTTTACGAAGCTTCACTGGCTGTATGCTCAAAAGGGGTCGAAGCCATTTGGATTGGGGGAGACAGTGTTGTGGAACCTGTAATGGATATGGTTATAGGCGCCGCCACTAAATTCAATATCCCGGTCTTCACCAATAATCCCATACATGCTTTTAAGGGAGGAATCGCCAACCTCGGCGCAAACTATTATGAAGTTGGCCAAATAGCCGGAAATATGGCGGTATCACTTCTTAATGGCCAAAAAACAAGCAGCATAGAAATAAAAAATGTTGTGCCTGAAAAACTTTATCTGAACGATTCGGTCAGAAAAAAGCTCAAAGGAAACTGGGTGTTTCCTCAGGACTTACTGGCAAGAGCCGATTCAATTATCCGGTGATCAACCTGACAAGGATTTGAAAGGATCTGAATAAATATGATTAAAATCTTAATTAACCTATCAAAGGAAGGAGAAAACTACAATGGATCAGACATCGCTATTCGCAATTACAATCAGTCGCCAGTTAGGAAGTGGAGGGGCATATTTAGGTCAGCAATTGGCTAAAAACCTGAATATTTTTTATGCAGACCGCGAAATAATCAGCCAGGCAGCAAAACAGTTCTCAGTATTAGATGAAGAATTGGAATCCATTGATGAAAAAAAAGGTTCATTCTGGGATTCATTCCTCCATTCATTTGAACTTGGCTTCGCTGATCCGTATAAACCCCCTAGAATTACGTTACCACCTGACCTCATTTTATTTAATGCTCAGTCGGAAATAATTAAGCGTATTACCAAAGAACGTTCAGCCGTAATTATTGGACGTTGTGGTTCTTATATTCTTCGGGAACACCCCAACCACGTAAGCATATTTTTACATGCTGATGTAGCTTTTCGAATAGATCGGGTTCGGAAACTTTATAATGTAACCGAAAAAGAAGCTGAAAGAATGATTGTTAAAAGCGATAAGGAAAGATCGCAATATTTTCATTCATTTACCGGTGAGGAATGGACAGATGCCAGACAATACGATATTTCGATAAATGCAGGCAAAATAGACATTGATGAAAGTGTGAAGTTAATTATGGAGTTCCTGCAAACAGGGCTTCTTAAACGTTAGAATCGATTGCCCAGCCGTACAGAATAATTCGATTCGGTTTATTACCACTGCAGACTATTGCCTAAAACAGTACACACGCTGGATTTATAATGCCATTGCATATTTTTAATCCGTAATTGATTAATACAATGAATCATGATCTCTGTCACAATTCAATATGAACAGTCGATACCGCATGTTATTCCTACAGGACGGATTGATGCAATAACTACCAGTGAATTTGACAAGGCGCTTCAACCGCTACTTGAGAATGAGAGCTTTCTGATCATCGACCTTTCAAAGTGCGACTATTTATCCAGCGCGGGCATCCGGACACTGTTAATAACCGAAAAGAAACTGAAGGCCGCAGGTGGCGGCATGTTTCTTTGTAGTTTATTACCCGAGGTGTTTCAAATCGTCGAAATGGCCGGAATGCTTCATATTTTCCGTGTAATTGCCGGTGTAGCAGAGGCCCGTTCTGAAATTGTAAGGCTAAGACAACTTGCTGACGGATCGCATAAATGGCAATCCGGCCCTTTTTCATTTGAATTTGTTCCGGTTGAAGGCAAAATACAACCTGCCCTTCTCTGGAAAGGGCAGGGAATTGCAGGATATAATGAGTTGGATTATTCTATCGGAATAGGATCACCGGCTGAGGCTCCTGATGAAAATGAACAGACCAGGGGAATATTTATCTCCAACGGCCGCTGCACAGGTTTTATCCCGGAAGATACAAGGTTTTCACCCGATTTCAGAATACCTCAGAATCCTTCAAATGCAGGTGTCTTCGTTACAAGGGCACTCTCTTTTGGTAGAAATTCTTCGGGCCTTGTGAGACTGTCAGAACCCGCATCAATCTCACTGGGTGAACTTGCCGGCGGAATCTATCCATTGAAACAAGGGTTCACATCAAAGGATATAACCCTGATGACACTTATTGTCGCTAATTTTGACCCTGATAAACCTACTATTTCATTCTCCCTCGTTGTTGATCAGGAATTGAAAAATGCCTTAAAACATTCTGGTATTGAAGTAATTACAGAATCAGACAGCATTGTGGTTAACGGAAACGAATTGTGGGGAGCCCGGTTTGTACTTTACGAAATTCCTGATTCTTATGTAGATATCTCCTTATCAGATTTTCTTAAAAAAGTCTTAACCATTGAGAATATTTCCGGGGTAGAAAAAATAGATTCCTCCGACCTGGTTGCCAACCCGGTCACCTGGATGTTTATTTCAGACGGGTTGCACTCTGCATCTGAAAAGCGCATTTTAATTGATACGGAAGATGAGATAAGCTTCGAACCACACAAGGCTTTCCTCGCTCGCAGATTGTATACCGACGCTTCACGCTTAATTGTAAAACAGATTCATGGCGGTTACTCGGCCCAAACATTCCAGGTAACCTCGTATGACAAGGAGGGGAGGAAACTGAGACCCACAGTTCTGAAAATTGCCGACCGGGCTATGATCTCAAGGGAGTCGGACCGATGCAACCGATATGCTAACCCATACATTCTGAACAACAGTGCCATGGTACTGGGTACCGAGTTCTTTGGGAACATTGGCGCCCTAAGGTATAATTTCGTCGGAATCGGCGGAGAACAGACTAAGCTTAAATGGCTGACTTACTATTTCAATAACTGGACAACGGAACAGCTGAAACCATTATTTGACAAAATTTTCCTGCAAATCCTCAATCCCTGGTATGGTCAGCCAATACAGGAAAACATTTACCCTTACCGCGATCATGACCCCAGATCTACTTTTTTCCCTTTGCTCTGCGAGACTGCGGCTGAGGAATTGTCTGTTTCGTCTGATGAACAGTATTTTACCGTTCATGAGACAGGGCAAGAGCTAATAAACCCCTACTGGTTTCTCAAATATGAATTTAACAGAAGGCGCGATACCGGTATCAATTATTTAACTTCTGTTTGTCATGGCGATCTGAACATGCAAAATATCCTGCTAGATGAGGATATGAATGTTTACCTGATCGATTTTTCAGAAACCAGGCCTCGCTCCCTGATTTCAGATTTTGCCAGGCTTGAGGCTATTTTTATGATTGAACATGCGCCGATGGCCTCCGTGGAGGAAAGAGAAGAATATATCAGGTTCATCTCCCGGTTTTACGATTCGGTGAGTCTTGATAATCCACCGGAAAACACATATAACGGCGAGCATAGTGATAAAGTGCATAGAAATGTCTCCTTGACTCTGAAAATGAGGGAGTTCGCATATAAAGGGGTCAAAGGGCTTCCCAGCCATGTTCCGTATTGCCTGGCATTACTGGAGTGGATGCTCCCAATTGTATGTTACGGCGGTACATCAACTGCTCATAAGCGCCTTTCAATGATTGTGTGTGGGCTATTGTGCCAGAATGTGATTAAAGACGATTAGACCAGCGGATCGAGGACAAAGCTTTATGTTTGCGGTAACTCAAATCTGAATTGATCATTTTGAGATAACCTCCCATACTTTACTCACCTCTGCAATTGGGACGGTTATTCCATAAAACCCTGGCTCGATAAGATCCAAAGTTAAATTTTCTTTGGACCAACTTTCGTTCGTAGTGAGATAATAACTCTTCCCGTCAAAGCCCCTCACATGGAATGTCACCCCTTTGTATTCTGCCAGTGTGGTTATTGAAACCAGTAACTGATTATTTTCAATTATTGTTTTGGGTTCACCCGTGAGCTGCCATTTGCCACCTTGTAAAGCGATTACCGGGTATAATGTGCCATCATTGGTATTGACGTATATCCCGTTGCGCACCGGATTATCTACATACTCATTTCCATTTCCTGTTATGGCACTTTTGGTGGTTGGTTCGGTTGTCATCCATTTTGTTCCGCGATACTGGGCTCTGATTATTTCATTTCCTGCAGGGGTTACTTCATAAAGTTCGCCTCCCTGATTCGGAGCGTAATAGCTGTCAAAAGTGTATTCCGGGAATCCGCCGTTACCCAGAGTTGAGGATGTAAAACCTCCTCCCGTATTCGGCCATGAATGAGTTCTCGTTCCACCCATCTCCTTACAATAGGGCACTGAAATCTTTTCAGGGACATTACTGGTAAACCTTAAAACGGCATAGCCCCCTCCATTTGGGAAAAACTTGGTTCCCGAATAATCGAGGCGCATTCCATAAAATATATCATGAAGTGTTTTCAGGCTCTTAACATCCGCGGCAGAGGAGACGAACCCCCCGACAGTTCCACCATAAGTATTATTCATATACAAGGCAACATCCTCAAGCGGGATAACTTTTTGAAGTACGGTTGAATTTATTGGAAAACTTACCCCGTCACGCACTTTTTTGAGCTTAACCTTTTCTGATTCAATTAAATGCCAGGCTGAATCTGTGCTCAAAGCGATAAATTCAGGTGTTGTTAATGAGGCGTTAGTCAGCAAATTAGCCCGATTTTCAAAAAAACCGGTCAGATTTTGAATCGCTGAGCGGTTATATGTCCCGTCAGGCCAGTTTTGTTGCGGCGAATCTTTTGAGCATGAATTACCCAGGATTCCGGTCAATATCAGGATAAATAGGTAAACGGATATTCTTATTTTCATATAGTAATGATTGATATTGCATTGCCGTGGGTAATTTCCCGTTGTTTAGATTGTTAAAATACTTTTAGAACAATAGGAACTAAATATTGGGAAATATGTCTTATAACCCTGTAAATATAGTGATTTATTTGGACCGGAAATCGAATCATGCAAACTGTTTCACCCTAACAACAGCTATATTTGTCTTCAATGGATTATCTTGTTATGCAATAAATATATCTTTGATTATTAATTCTGGAATAATTATATATGCCTGATCTATGAGTATTTTAGAGATCATTGCCACGATGATTGCCGGAATAGGCATTTTCTTTGGTGGTCTTAAGATTTTAAGCAGCTCGCTGAAAAATCTGGCTACTCATAAGTTCAGGCTTTTAGTAGCAAGATGGACAGGTAACTCTTTTCTTTCAGCATTCTGGGGAGTGGTTTCGGGAGCAGTTTCTCAAAGTAGTTTTAGTACCGTTTTTATTTTAATCGGGTTAGTACGCAGTGGATTGATTACAGTTAGAAAAGCCCTTCCAATTCTTTCCTGGTCTAACGTAGGGATTACACTATTGATTTTTCTTGTGGCAATCAATCTTAAGATCGGCATTTTTGTGATTGTTGGTTTAAGTGGGTTTTTATTTGGATTACACAAAGAAAATAGATGGGAGAACCTTTATACGGCGTTCTTCGGTTTTAGCCTTTTACTTTTTGGATACCAGGTACTCAAGTCGGGCTCGCAACCATTTGCCCAAATGGAAATTATAAAGGATGTATTTGAGCATGCGAAAAATTCTTACTTAATCCCGGTTCTGATTGGCGTCATTCTCAGACTCCTGATCCATTCCTCTCCTGCTGTAACAGTACTTATTATGTCATTTGGCCATGCTGGTTTAATTGGCCTTGATCAGGTAATTATAATCATATTTAGTCTTGGTATTGGTGAAGCATTAACCACACGGATTCTTTCAGCAGGAATCAAAGGTATTTCGAAACAGCTTATTATTTTTCGGATTTTTGAATCGGTTTTGACTTCAGTAGTCCTGATTACACTCTCATATATCGAAATATTATGGAATATCCCTCTGGTAAAGGAACTCATAAGATTTCTGGCCGTGAATATCGAGCAACAAACCGCATATGCTTTTTTAATAGCCAAAATCACACCTCTTTTTTTGCTTTCATATTTCTTTGATCCGATATACCGACTTCTCCAAAGGCTGAGCCCTCCAACTTCAGAAGAGGGGCTTTCTGAGACCATGTTCATAACCGAACAATCCCTATCTGATATCAGCACTGCATTAATCCTGGTCGAAAACGAGCAAATCAGGATTTTGGAGCGTTTTTCAGAATCCATTGATAATATCCGGATCGAAAAGGAGCGTAAACAGATTCACAACTTTACGATAATCCGCAAATCAAATGTCGTTTTGATCAATGAGATAGACATGTATTTAAAGCGAATTATAAATTTCAATTTATCACACAGCAATTCCGAAATTTATGTCGCGCTCCAAAAAAGGCAGGATCTGCTGAAGTCAATCGATGAAACAGTTTTTAGTTTTGTCAGTTCAATATACGACCGCCAATTTTCCAATGGGCTTGATAACCTGGTACGAAACTCTACAGAATCGCTTCATGCGAATTTTATCATTGCTGTTGAAGCCATAAACTCGAAAGAAGAACTGGATATTGAGTTACTTCTACTGATAACTGACGATAAAGGACAACTCATGGAACAGATAAGAAGGTATCATCTTTCAGAGATTCATGATCTAAGTCCGGATGATAAAGCCTCCCTACTTTATATCACTGACCTGTATCAACGAACAATTTGGCTTCTGAACAACTGGGCAAGACATATAAAGATTGATGTTGAGGAGTAATTTCCGGAATTATCGAGGAATTAAAATACCGCTACCTGGCAAATACGTCTGCTATTTAGCGCGTAGTATCTTTAATATGCCGGTTATTTCTTTCAATAGTCCCACCTGTTTTTACTTTTATTTCAACTTCAGTAACAGGTCAGCCTCTATACTTTCACTGTTAGCTCAATGATATTTTTCCCGTCTTCATACCTGTAATCATGGCTTTTGCACCTGCTTTTCAGGATTTTTAAACCGATGTCGTCCTCCAGGGTACCTTCCTCAAGCAGATTTACAGGCTCCCCTGCACTTTCGCACGTAAATTCAATATTCCCGCTTTTTTCGTGGTAAAAAAGGCTTAGTTCAATATCATGATAATCGGCCTGCACTTCCAGAATCTCTTCGATTATCAACGCCACATCATCGCTGACTTTTCTGGATAACATATGCTTTTCGCAGAATAGCTCCATCTCACCCTGGATTGCATATAAGTCATAGGCCTTACTCGTAATATGTTTTGTCGCACTCCTTATGCGGTGGATGAAAGTCCTGGTCTTTTCCCGCTTCGGATTCTCGAATATCTGCTGAGGAGTCCCCTCTTCGTAGATCAAACCTTCGTCCATGTAAAAAACCCGGCTTGAGATATTGAAGGCAAATTCCATCTCATGTGTAACAATTACCATCGTAATTCCTTCCCGGGCAAGACGGCGTATTACCGCAAGTACTTCACTTACCATCGTTGGGTCGAGCGCTGATGTTGGCTCATCAAAAAGCAATATCTCAGGCTCCATAGCCATACACCTGGCAATGGCAACCCTCTGTTTCTGCCCTCCGGAGAGTTCGTCAGGAAAACTGTATACCTTCTCGGCCAGGCCCACAAGTCTTAAAAGTTCAATGGCTTTCTTATTTGCTTCCTCTTTTTTCTTTCCCAGGAGTTTTATTGGTCCGATGGTTAAATTCTCCAATACCGAGAGATGGGTATAGAGATTGAACGATTGAAACACCATTCCCATTTTCTGCCGTATTTTAGGGACATTCGTGTGCTTATCGAAAAGTGAAATATCATCGATGAATATGTCACCACCGGTAGGTGTTTCAAGCAGGTTAAGGCACCTTAAAAATGTGCTTTTACCTGTTCCTGAAGGACCAATTATCGAAATGATCTCCCCTTTATTGATAACCGTATTTATCTCCTTGAGAACGACAAGTTCTCCAAAATGCTTTGAAAGGCCATGTACCCTGATCATAAGTTTACCTCCAATTCTTTGTTTATCCGTTTTCTTCTTCTCGGATCTGTTGTGGTTTCCATGTAACTAAGTCCCCAGGTCATTAGCCCGGCAATAATAATA
>CAIOOC010000021.1 GCA_903859795.1 uncultured Bacteroidia bacterium | reverse complement strand
GCCGATTGCCCTCAGTGCATGCAGACAATCGAGGCGACGGTTAAAGTCGTGTTGCAAATTCTCCGGATGTATTTTGCGGTAAAGAGTAGGATTGGTTGTTTCAATTCGTAACAGATAACGGTGGGCACCTGCCTCATACCATCGCCTGTAAACCTGTTCCGTTTGTTCACCTGTAGAAAGTGTAATTCTAAGACGACTATTGCTAATTTGATTAACCAGCAAGATCAAATTTGTGATCCGGTCTGCAAATGCTTCAGAACTGTTTTCTCCAGATTGTAAAACAATAGAACCAAACCTGCAGTCATCGGCAAAACGGGCTGCATCAAGGATCTCCAGATCACTCATGTTATACCTCTGAACAGAACGATTGGATCGCCGGATTCCACAATAGAGACAATCTTTTTCGCAAATATTCGAGAATTCAATAAGCCCCCTGAAATAGACCTTGTTTCCAGTATAAATTTCTTTGATTTTTCTTCCGGCTTCAAACAACAATCCCATCTCTTCCCCTTCACATTGCAGGAGTTGTTCCAGATCGGAATGCGAGAAGGATGACTGAGTAAGGATTGAATTTATATTGCTCATTATCAATAATATGATAATTGATTTAATATCAGGAACGATTACACCGAAGCAATCGGGGAAATTAGTGTATAATGTATATTGCAAATTGAAGAATGCAAAATATGGTCAATTCGGAATGAACTAACCAAATTATTTACTTACTAATCCGGCTCAAATATTTGAATTTAAAAACCGCTTTGAACTTTGCAATTAAAATTATGCATTATGCATTTCAGTCACCATAAATACTAAAGTCTCTAAAATTTTCCTTCCAAAGTTACATCAATTTTATCCCCTCGGCACCTTTATTCTGTAACTTGTCGACACCTGACCTTTGGTAATATCGGTAAGTTTCCCTTTTAGTATTCTTTTCTTGAGCGGAGAGCAATAGTCTACAAACATCACACCTTCGAGATGATCGTATTCATGCTGTATGACGCGAGCCGGAAAGCCCGAAAATACCTGATCATACTCTTGCCATTTTGAATCATAATATCTGATTCGTATCGTCTCAAAACGGAGGACATCTTCCCGTAATCCGGGAATGCTAAGACATCCTTCTTCCATCAGAACCTTCTCTCCAACTTTTTCGACTATCTGTGGATTAATAAATCCTTTTCTAAAATCCTTTAGTAAAGGTTCGTCTTCGCCCAAAGCAGACAGGTCGACCACAAAGATACGAATTGGGAGACCAATTTGAGGTGCTGCAAGACCCACTCCTTCAGCATTATGCATTGTCTCGAACATATCTTCAACGAGTTGTTCGAGCCCTTCAAAATCCTGATCAATATCAGTTGTTGTCTTTCGAAGTACGGGGTCACCGTACACAGTTATCGGGTAAATCATGCTTCTTACTTTAAAAATTTCTTCCCTTCAAGATACGATTGGAGGATAATTGTAGCACTAACACCGTCAATAGTTGCTTTGTTCTGCCTATCCTTCTTTTTTACTCCGGCATCAATCATCGTCTGAAAAGCCAGTTTGGATGAAAACCTCTCGTCCATAAGCTTTAAAGGCATCGTTGGGTAAAGAATTTGAAATTTTTTAAGGAAAGGATTGATATACCTGATTGCTTCAGATGGTTCATTATTCAGTTGTTTCGGATAACCAACCAGGACCAGTTCAACCACTTCACGTTCAAAATATTCGGACAGGTACCCCCAAATCTCTTCGGCCGATACGGTAGTCAACCTTGTAGCAATGATTTGTAACGGATCTGTAACTGCCAATCCTACCCTTTTATTCCCGTAATCGATGGATAAAATCCTTCCCACACTACCTTTTATTGTTGAAATGCAAAGATAAGTGATTTAATTGGAATGAAAGAGTCACAGAATTATCAGAATATCTCAGGTATGGACAAAGTCTTTTAATGAAATTCTTGCTACCAATAGTGGTTTGGGGTCTTTGTTGCGAAAGTTGTTTCGGTATATTCAATGCCGGATATAATTTTGAACCCACCTCCTTTTAATCTAATAAATTGAATATTTATCGCTAAATTTGGTGAGATAATGCATTTAAAATGAATTAAAGATGGCAATCCCGACAACTCGAACCAAAGAGAAAGGTGAAATCACCATTGATGAATCCAAATGTAATGGATGTGGTTTATGCATTGAGGTTTGCAAGGATTTTAGTTTCCAGATTTGCGGGGGAAAGGTCACTTTAACTAATAAACCACTGTTTGGATGTGTTGCATGCGGGCATTGCATGGCAATATGTCCGAGTGGAGCCATCGAAATAAATGGCAGGGAATTATCAGTTGACGACCTTTTTAAATTACCCGGGAGGGAGAAAGTTGCCGATTATAACCAGCTTTTGAATTTATTCCAGTCAAGGAGAAGTATCAGAGAATTCGCTGACAGACCCGTTGAACCTCAGATGATTCAGAAAATAGTTACTGCAGCTTCAACTGCCCCAATGGGTATTCCCCCTTCGGATGTCCATCTGATGATTCTTGATAACCGTGAAAAGATCAGAGAATTTTCAAAAGACTACTGTACTTATTTACGCAATATAAAATGGCTTGTTTCAGATTGGTTTCTATTTTTAATGCGCCCTCTCTGGGGAAAATCGAATGACCAAATGTTTAGGCAATTTATTAAACCAGTTATTCGGATTTATACAGAAAGCATGGAAAAGGGAATGGATCTTGTCACATACGATGCTCCATTAGCCATATATTTCTATGGTTCTCCATTCGCAGATCCGGCCGACCCGATAATTGCTGCTACCTATGCTATGATAGCCGGCGAATCACTTGGTTTGGGTACCTGCATGCTGGGAGCAATCCATCCATTTATCCAATCCGGAAATAAATCAAAGAAATTCAGGGAGAAATACAATATCAGGTTCAAAAGTCGCGAAGGTTTATTTGTTATTTTTGGATATCCCAGGGTGAAGTATACCAAAGGGATAAAAAGGACCTTCGCTTCTGTCGATATTTAAAACTGACAATCATCTCTATTGATTCCCTCAAAAATCCAGACTGCCTTCATTTATAAACTGGAAAAGCAATAGCCACAATTTGGAATGGTTATAAGGGAATCGATACCTCCAGGCATGATTTTTATCATAAATTTGTTGAGTTTAAAATGGGTAAAACCAATCCTAAAGTTTTAATTAATAAGATGATCAACTTTAAGAACATCCAGACTGAAATAGATGCAAGTTATTTGTATAAGATCCTGGCAGAAAATGAAGATGACAAGAATGTTGTAAATGTATTTCTGCAGATGTCGGAAATTGAGAAGGGACATGCCATAGCCTTTATGAAAATCAACAATCTGGACCCTACAAACATGCCGCCTCCATCGCTTAGAGCCCGAATATTAAGCAGGATTGGAAAAATCTTCGGGTATGATTTTATTTTGGGTGTACTAATGGATACAGAAAAGAACATTTCGCTATCCGTCATCAATTCGCGTAGAAATGCAGATGCCGAAAGATCGCTATCTGATACTGCACACGTCACAATACTCCAAAATATTTGCGCAAATCACCCCAATGTCTCGGGGAACTATCTCGCAAGATTTGAAAAGCGCCACCGCTCGATTGGTGGTAATGCACTTCGGGCCGCAGTTCTAGGAGGAAATGACGGATTAGTATCCAATTTTAGTCTTGTAATGGGAATTGCCGGCGCAGCAAGCGGACAAAGCACAGTATTACTCACCGGACTTGCCGGATTACTTGCCGGGTCCCTGTCGATGGCTTTGGGTGAATGGATATCGGTGACGAGTTCAAAAGAGCTTTTTGAGAATCAAATGCAGCTTGAACTGGAAGAGTTGGAAAACAATCCTGCAGGAGAGGAGTGGGAACTGGCTTTGATCTATCAATCGAAAGGAATCCCTGAAGAGCAGGCCCAAAAGATGGCAAAGGATGTTATCTCCAATAAAGATCTTGCACATGAAGTGTTGATTAAAGAGGAGTTGGGAATAAATAAAGAAGATCTTGAAGGGTCTGCAATGGAAGCGGCTGTCGCATCATTCATTCTGTTTGCAGTGGGAGCCGTAATACCGGTTATCCCGTTTTTCTTTACCGGAGGGATGAAAGCAATCATACTAAGCACCATTTTTAGCGGTTTTGGCTTATTTATAATTGGAGCTTCAATCACCCTTTATACCGGGAAAAGCATCTGGCATTCCGGATTAAGGCAGGTTGTCTTCGGGCTTGCGGCAGCAGCAATAACCTTTGGAATAGGGAAGATGATCGGCGCTTCGTTGTTGGGGTAGTTGAAAAAATGAAGAAATCAATTTTCGGCCTCGACATAAAAAATTGATTGAAATGGGTTTAGATTCAAATTAACCTGGGTTTTAGACAACCCTGACAAATTATTGTTTATTCTGATAGTAGCCAGTTTTTGACGGCTACCCGAATGGGGGTCCCAACTATCAAGATGAAGATCCCCACGAAGGATCACCCTTGCTTCTTCTATCCCACTTCCAACGTTAGCAAAATAGTACAGATTAAGGTTATTAACGACTTTATGAATATACCTTATATTTTCATTCACAGGATAATCGACATCGAAAGTATTTTCCATTTGCAGTAAAGTCTCCCGAAGGTTTTGGCCATTCGAAGCATAAACAAGTGCCATCAGGCAGGTTGCAATGACTGGTTTCAGAAAATATTTCATGTTGAAGGTGGTTAAGAGAAAAGGTTTCGACAATTACTTCCGTGGCTTCAGGACAAAGATAGGAAAGACAATTCAATAACCCTTTCCGGGATTTTGATTTCCGGAAAAAGAAATCGGGTACATTACATATAAAAGATCCTTTGGAGATTGAAATCTTTGCAAAAATCAATTTAAATTCACACAAAATTTAACCCGGTTAAGTATGGAACTATTTGAAGGATATCTAAAAATTGCACTCAGCAGTTCAGCTGTTTACCTGTTTATCATTATAGCTATCAGATTGTTTGGAAAGAAGGAGCTGGCGCAGCTTTCGATTATCGATCTGGTTTTTATTCTGCTGATCAGCAATGCCGTACAAAATGCGATGGTGGGTTCTGACTCCTCTTTGTCGGGTGGACTTGTGGCGGCATCAACCCTTTTTATAATAAACTATCTGTTTAAATTTCTGCTTTATCGGTTTCCGAAGTTAGGAAACTATGTTCAGGGAAACGAAATGCTTCTTATTTACAAGGGGCAACTCAATAAAACAAATATGGACAAGGCCCGAATCACACATGAAGAGATTCTGGAAGCGGTGAGGGAACATGGCGTGGCTGAAATCCGGGAGGTCGACTTGGCTGTTCTGGAGATTGACGGAAATATTAGCATAATTTCGAATGAATATAAGCATCGCACCACCCGAAAGAGGAAGGGGCGGAATAAGGTGATGCAGAATCAATAGTATTACGATTTATTCGTATATTCATCTTTTGGAATAAAGGATGAGTAAAAAGAGAAAAAAAAGATACAACCCACTGACTCCACCCGGTCCCTTCCCGAAAGTGAGGGTGACTTAGATAAGGAACAAAAAGGGAGGTAACAAAACTTAGTTCCTTCCTATATTTATTACGAACCCTGGAAGATCTATTCATAGACAAAGCAAAATCAATTCTCTATCTTTTAAATTACTTCAATAAAAAAGGCGCCTCTCAGCGCCTTTTTTATTTATCGTTCGTATGAACTTATTGTTTTTTCAGATTTGCCTGTGCAGCAGCCAGACGGGCGATCGGCACCCGGAAAGGAGAGCAGCTCACATAGTCAAGACCAACGCCATCGCAGAATTCAACTGAGCTTGGTTCACCACCATGCTCACCGCAAATTCCCAGTTTGATGTCAGGACGAGTTGAACGACCCTTGGTAACAGCCATCTCAATCAACAGGCCAACACCGTGCTGATCAAGAATCTGGAACGGATCCTGTTTCAATATCCCCTTGTCAAGATATGCAGGCAAGAACTTACCGGCATCATCACGAGAGAATCCCATAGTCATCTGGGTAAGGTCATTGGTACCGAAGGAGAAGAACTGAGCCTCTTTGGCAATCCCCTCTGCAGTCAGGGCAGCACGGGGAACTTCGATCATTGTACCAACAAGATACTCAATCCTGTCGCCACGCTCAGCAAATACAGCCTCAGCGGTTTTATTGATGATATCTGCCTGATTCTTAAACTCAGCCACGGTACCAATCAATGGAACCATGATTTCAGGACGGGCGTCAACACCTTTTGCTTTGAGGTTCATCGCAGCTTCGATGATTGCTCGTGCCTGCATCTCTGTGATTTCAGGATAGGTGATTCCCAAACGGCAACCACGGTGACCCAACATCGGGTTGAACTCCTCAAGCTCTGAAACCTTGATACGGATCTGATCGATCGAGATACCCATCTCTTCGGCCAGCTCTTTTTGGGTAGCTTGTTGGTGAGGAACAAATTCGTGTAATGGCGGATCCAAAAGACGAACTGTAACACCATATCCGGCCATTGCTTCAAAAATACCTTCAAAGTCGGAACGCTGGTAAGGAAGTAATTTCGCCAATGCTATTTTACGTCCTTTTTCATCTGATGAAAGGATCATTTCACGCATTGCCTTTATACGTTCGCCTTCGAAGAACATATGCTCTGTACGGCAAAGACCAATTCCCTTTGCACCAAACTGGCGTGCAATCGCAGCGTCCTTTGGTGTATCGGCATTCGTCCGGACTTTCATACGGGTATATTTATCTGAAATCTCCATAAGTTTAGCGAAATCAGAGCTTAATTCAGCTTCCTGGGTCTTAACCTTACCTTCATAAACTTCACCGGTTGATCCGTTCAGTGAAATCCAGTCACCTTCCTTGTAAACTTTACCGCTTGCTTCACATGTTCTGGCTTTGTAGTCGATTCTCATTGAACCTGCTCCGGAAACGCAGCATTTACCCATTCCGCGGGCAACAACGGCAGCATGTGAGGTCATACCACCGCGGGCAGTAAGAATTCCCCTTGCAATTACCATTCCTTCAAGGTCTTCAGGAGATGTTTCGATACGGACAAGGATAGAGTTTTCATATTTTCCCGCCTCATCAGCAAAGAATACAATCTGGCCTGTGGCAGCACCCGGCGATGCGGGCAACCCTTTTGCGATAACTTTCGCGGTCAACAGGGCCTCTTTGTGGAATACAGGATGAAGTAATTCATCCAGTTTATTTGGTTCAACACGCATCAACGCGGTTTTTTCATCGATAAAGCCTTCAGCAAGCATATCAACAGCCATTTTCACCATTGCGGCACCTGTGCGTTTACCGTTACGGGTCTGAAGTAACCAAAGTTTGCCATCCTGGATGGTAAATTCGATGTCCTGCATATCGTGGTAGTGATTTTCAAGCTTCTGCTGAATCACCATTAATTCTGCATAGGCTGTCGGCATCGACTCTTCGAGTGAAGGATATTTTGAGGCACGCTCTTCTTCGCTGACATTCTGCAATGTGGCCCAACGGTGAGATCCTTCAAGTGTAATTTCCTGTGGAGTACGGATACCAGCAACAACGTCCTCACCCTGTGCATTAATCAGGTACTCACCATTGAAAATGTCTTCTCCGGTGGAAGCGTCACGTGTAAAGGCAACACCTGTGGCAGAGTTATTTCCCATGTTTCCGAAAACCATTGCCTGAACATTGACGGCGGTTCCCCATTCAACGGGTATATTATGAAGCTTGCGATAATAGATTGCCCTGTCGTTCATCCAGCTTTCAAAAACAGCTCCGACGGAACCCCATAATTGTTCCCATGGGTCAGAAGGGAATTCTCTTCCGGTTTTCAATAAAACAGCCTGTTTAAACCTGAGAACCAAAAGTTTTAAATCTGCAACTGTAAAATCTGTATCTTGTTTAATTCCACGTTCTTCTTTTAATCCTTCGATAATTT
>CAIOOC010000020.1 GCA_903859795.1 uncultured Bacteroidia bacterium | reverse complement strand
GTCCGATATTTTCAGAGTTCTGTGGGCTGCAAGGTGCAGCATTGCATAAATGGCAGCTATAAAAGCAGGAACAAGTTTTGTTGATTCCGGATTTCTTACCTGAGCCTGGCCACATCCGAGCACTGTTTTTTCTTCTCTGAAATTCACTTCAATTTCCCAGCGCCACAAATAATCCTGTAAAAGGTTCTCTATACTTAGTTCATTGTCCGTGCAAATCAGATAGGCTGGTTCACGATACAGCATTTTGGATGATTTGGTTAGTCGATATCCCAATGGTCGTATTACCACCAGTTGCAAATTGTGCTTCTGACCTGCCGATCGCCACATCGCCTCTTTAATTACTTTAATATTGAACGTATGTTCTTTCCCTGCTGCCCATGCATTTACTTCTTGCCAAGGGTATTGATCCGACTGTCTGACTTGTTCCGGTGTTGGTAATCTGTCACCATAAACGCGCTTTCTTCCCAACTTGGGCTGTTTTTCTGGTTTAGAATACAGTTTCGTATCTTTTCGGATGCGTCCAATCAGGGTCACTCTCTCTGGTAAATGCTTCAGTACTTCTTCATTGGTGTAACTACCGTCAACGCTTACAACAAGTTGTTTGTCTGTAACACCTTGTTTGTCGAGCGAGTTTCGAAGCTGTGTTAGTCGCTCACTTCCTTGTTTGCTTAATTTTAATTTCCGTTGTTGTTCTTTGTAATTTGTCCAGTCCTGTTCTGCGGCTGTCCTTCCAGGCTTTTTTACCGTAGGACAATGATGAAAATCGATCGGGATAGCTCTGGATTGACAGCATCCCTGGTGGTCGGGAAGAGCCATCGAGATTTGCAGGAAACGCTGTCCCCAAATAAAATTGGTTTGAAAGGGCGGCCCTAATGGATCTCTTCGCCATGCTGTACCTGGAATATGTCTGCCGGTCTTTTTCAATATGGTATCATCCATGTGAGCAATAATCATCTGTTGCTGATTCAGCTCCTGAAGCACACCTGAGCGCACTACATCAAAAAGCTTCGAGATGTCAACCCGATGCTGGCTAAATAACCGATAGGCAGATGACCAATCCATAAACTGATGTCCGCTTGCTGTAATAAGACCTGTTAGTGTATGCCTCCCCATACAGGTAAGTGCACCAAATGCCAGATCACGTCCTGTCTCCCATGCACTTTGCTGATTGAAAGCATCTGCACATTGGGTTATAAGTAAATCAAATTCATCAATTAAGGATCCGTCTGAGGTTTTTTTTTCTCAGAACCGGAAACTGATTCGTCACGTTTAAGAACCATTTTGTGTTTGTCTTCAATAAGCCATTCAACCACTTCACCACGCTCAAACTCCATTGCCTGTGCAATAGCTGAAGGAAAATTGATGTACCACTGTTCGCTTTTAGCTCTTTTAATGAGCTGAATTTTTGTAGGAAATCCCATGGCTTTAAATTTAAACTAGTTATATAACTAGATACAAATCTAATAAAAAAATGCAATCAGACCAAGCAAATTGCATTGTATTTTTAAAATTAAACTACTTTTAT
>CAIOOC010000019.1 GCA_903859795.1 uncultured Bacteroidia bacterium | reverse complement strand
ATTCCAAATACTATTATTTTTTATGCAAATTTACAAAAAATGGCTAATGTATTTATCCTTTTAGGTGGTAATGTGGGAGATAAGTCCAAAATATTTGCAAAAACCAGGAATCTTATTGAAGAAAGGATTGGAATTATCGCAAAAATGTCATCTGGATACGCCACCGAAGCATGGGGATTCGAATCGGATATCTTCCTGAATCAGGTTATAATTCTGGAGTCAGAACTCGAGCCGTCCGAAATTCTGAAAAGGACACAATTAATTGAAAATGAACTAGGAAGATCTCGTAACTCAACCGGATATGAGGCCAGAACTATCGATATCGACCTGCTCTTTTATGACAATCAGATAATAAACACCCCGGAACTCACAATTCCTCATCCGAAAATCGGTGAGCGAAGATTCGTATTGATTCCACTGAATGAACTTGTTCCGGACAAATGTCATCCGGTAACCGGGATAAAAATAGCGGATATGCTCAAATTGTGTCAGGACACATTAAAGGTAGAAAGGATTGATTAAAAATGGGTAGTTTTTATACTTTCCTTAGAGTCTATCTTTTCACCGAAAGCAAGATCGCCGGCATCACCCAAACCTGGAACAATATACGAATTTGAAGTCATTTCTGCATCAATTGCACCAATCCAAAGTGTAATCCGCTCATTTGGCAGCGTTTTTAATACATGGTCAATTCCCTGTTGACTAGCAATCACTGATACCAGATGAACATGACTAGGTTCCCCTTTTTCAAGTAAGGCATAGTAGGCAATCTCCATTGAAGAACCTGTGGCAAGCATCGGATCAACCATGATCACAACTTTATTATCAATCAGTGGTGATGCAATATATTCGAATTCGATATGAAACTCTCCATCATGTCCATATTTTCGGTACGCTGAGATAAAACAATTTTCTGCCTGATCAAAATAATTCAGAAAACCCTGGTGCAACGGAAGACCGGCACGAAGGATTGTGGCTAAAACAGGTTGATGTTCGGTTAAAGGGATTTTCGCAACACCAAGAGGGGTTGTTATATCTTTGGTCTTGTAGGTTAATTTTTTGCTTATCTCGTAAGCAAATATCTCGCCTACCCGTTCAAGGTTTCTTCTGAATCTCAGCGGATCTTTTTGTATTACTTCGTCGCGGATTTCCGCTATAAATTGGTTGAAAAGGGAGTTTGACTCACCCAATATATGTATCATAAAATAATTTTGCCCAAAAATAAACATTATTTTGAGGTTTAATACGCCGCCAGATAAAATGTCCCGAGTATAAATAAACACCCGAATCAAAATCTGAATTTTACAATAATCCCTCGTCTGCAAAGCTATAATAACCTGATTGGGTAATTATCAGGTGATCGAGTAAAGGAATATCCATGATACTGCCGGCATCTTTCAATTGCCTTGTTATTTTACGGTCGGCATCGCTGGCTTCGAGGTTCCCTGATGGATGATTATGGGCAAAAATAAGCGAGGTTGCATGTTTTTCTATAGCCATTTTAAGGATCAAACGCACGTCTATCACAGTTCCGGTAATACCACCCAGGCTAAACCGATGTTTATCAATTACTTTGTTTTGCCGGTTCATAAATAGTGCCCAAAATTCCTCATAAGGCAGGTCGCCGATTAATGGACGCAGGAAACAGGCTACATCGTTGCTTCCAGTTATTTTATTCATTTCCAGAGCGGAGGAGTGGTTTCTGCGACGGCCAAGCTCCATTGCAGCAATAATTGAGATTGCCTTGGCATCGCCTATGCCTTTAAAGGTTTTGAGATTTTCAACATTCAATTTGCCAAGCTCATCAAGGTTGTTTTTTACATTTTCCATTATCCGGCGCGAGAGTTCCACTGCACTCTCCTCGCTATTACCTGACCCTATCAGGATTGCGATAAGCTCTGCATCTGTTAGAGCCCCGATTCCCCTGTACAATAGTTTTTCGCGCGGCCGATCTTCCAATGCCCAATCTTTTATA
The DNA here is from genome assembly GCA_903859795.1 of uncultured Bacteroidia bacterium. Classification (GTDB taxonomy): domain Bacteria; phylum Bacteroidota; class Bacteroidia; order Bacteroidales; family Prolixibacteraceae; genus JAAFHB01. The sequence goes on along the minus strand of CAIOOC010000019.1, from coordinate 395 downwards.
CCCTTACGCTGGTAAATTTCCATTTGATTTTGGTTTCATTGATCACGTGACCATAACCAAATTTAACGAAAAAAAAGGGAAATAACAAAAAAAGCCCATCCGTTTAGGGATGAGCTTCAGTATTTATTTTATTGCTGTAAATTACAAGCTGTTAACGTGTAATGCCAGGCTTGATTTCAAGTTGGATGCTTTGTTTTTATGAATCACATTCTGCTTGGCAAGCTTATCCAGCATCGTTGCCACTTTTGGAAAAAGCTCGGCAGCCGCAGCTTTCTCAGTAGTTTCACGAAGTAAACGAACCGCATTACGGGTTGTTTTTGAATAATACTTGTTGTGCAGGCGACGTACTTCACTCTGCTTAGCTCTTTTAATAGCTGATTTATGGTTTGCCATTT
>CAIOOC010000018.1 GCA_903859795.1 uncultured Bacteroidia bacterium | reverse complement strand
TTTATGCCAAATTTTGGTTTTGGCCTCTACCTCTCTTCTGCAAAATACTACCTAAGTCTTTCATTACCAAGAATTATAGAGGGAAATTACCAGATAAACGCAAACAATGCTTACACCACTACATCCGAAGTACGTCACCTGTACTTTGCAGGAGGAATGATGTTTAATCTTACAGATCACATTAAATTTAAACCAACGTTTATGACTCAGACTGTTGTAGGAGCTCCCTTTCAGTATGACCTCTCCGCAAATTTTTTATTGGCAGAAAAATTCTGGATTGGAGCAATGTACCGGTCTGGAGATGCTTTTGGGGCAATTGCACAATGGATTTTTAACAAAAACCTGCGGTTCGGTTATGCCTATGATTTCACAACGACCGAACTTCAGAATTTCCACAATGGAATCCACGAGATTATGATCTCTTACGAAATCACCTATTCAAAGCGTAAATATGTCTCTCCAAGGTACTTCTAAAACCTAAGAGTTTGAATCAAAAGACAATAATATTAACTTTAGGATTAAATTTATAACTACAATGAATTCACGATATCCAATTTATTGCTTCATCTTGCTGATTCTGACGATATTATCTAATAAGGGTTATTCCCAGGATAAAGACAGCCGGATCTTCAACGATTCTGCATTAAAAATTTCCCCGATAAAAATAAATTCAATCCATAGTGACTTTGGTCCTTTTGTGATCCAGGATACGATATATTTTACCACTTTTAATGACAAACTGGTGGGAAAGAGTGATTGGATACTCCGTAACAAGGAGTTTTATGATTTGTACATGGCACCCATTGATAAAGAAGGTAACATCACCGGGAAACGGGAACCCGTGGAAGAATTCATCACAAAGTATAATGACGGCCCTGTATCATTTTGCCAAAAAACAGGTGAACTTTTTGTAACCCAAAATTACAATGACCAATCACAAAAGACAAAACCTTTCCATCCTGGGATCAATAAACTCAGAATTATCATCGCAAAACGGATTAATGGCAAATGGAAATATGTTTCGGAATTTCCGTATAACAACCCTGCGTATTCCGTTGGACACCCTTCAGTTACGGAATCAGGAGATACCCTGGTATTTTCGAGCGACAGACCAGGAGGTTTTGGTGAAACTGACCTTTATTACTCCGTTAGGGCAAATGGAAAGTGGGGAATCCCTGTTAATTTTGGCCCCAAAATTAACACCTCCGGCAAAGAGGAATTTGCCTTTCTTACCGACCAACATTTTAACGGACAATATCTTATCTTTTCTTCTAAAGGAAGATTCGGAAACGGAGGCTTTGATTTGTATTACACACGATTTCCTTCAGACTATAATGAGGTTGGCCATTTTGATGGCCCTATCAATACCAAATATGACGATTTTGCGATGACAATTCCTCCCGATGCCGAGTTTGGATTCCTGACATCAAACAGACCGGGAACCGGAGATGATGATATTTACAAATTCACATTTAAGCGAATTTCTAAACCGCAACCAAAACCTGTGATGCAGCCAAAGTGCAGATCATTATATGTTCTTGATCAAACCAGCCGCCACCCGATTCCAGGCGTGAAAATTGTATCATGCGATAGTCTTTATTACATAACTGATACAAACGGTAAAGTGCCTTGTATCCCTTGTTTAACAGGCCAATGCGAAGTTAAGGCAAGTTCGTTTGGCTATCCGGACAAAACCAAAGTCCTGATGGAATGTAAAATGAATAACCAGGGAATTG
>CAIOOC010000017.1 GCA_903859795.1 uncultured Bacteroidia bacterium | reverse complement strand
CTATTAACAACAATACTTTCCATCCCGAAAAAACCATTCATCACACCCATGAAGGGAGTATCGGCAATTTGTGTCTTCCCCAAATCCGTGAAAAGATGACAGGCATAATCGAAAGTTTCCATTTTGACCGGGCAGAAAAAGCGATCGAATACCTTATAACCGGTAGTAAATGACATTTCTGATTTGAAAATTTCTTAAATAAAACCCAGATTTTAATTGGTGCCAATTATTTTCTTTTTGTTGTGATTCATCCATTTAAAATTACTGAATAACATTTAATAATTATTTAATGTCTGCCTAAACAGCACTGATTACCAATGTTTTAAATTCACAAGTCAGGAAAAACAACTCTCGGCGGTAAAAAAATATTGTTTTCTGTGCTTACATTTTAGGGATATTTAAAGTAAAAATTGTATTTTTGATGTTAGTTTTTAAGCAATAGCTGTAATTTACTTTCAATTTGTTACAGATTAGAGCTTTTTTCAATATAATTACAAACAGATAATAATAAATGCTTCCTATCTGGTTACGGCTACGAAGTTTTGATAATTTTATATCACATGGAATCAAATAGTTTTCCAAAAGCTCAAGGGCTTTACGATCCCAGGAATGAGCATGACGCCTGCGGGATAGGGTTTGTTGCTCATATAAAGGGACAAAAATCGCATGACATTATCCAGCGCGGACTTACTGTTTTATTAAATATGGATCACAGGGGCGCCACAAGCTCTGACAATAAAACCGGAGATGGTGCAGGAATCCTGCTGCAATTGCCTCATGATTTTTTTGTTTCGCTGAAGATAGCTGTTCCTGAAGCCGGGAAGTATGGAACCGGCCTGGTATTTCTTCCCAGAGATGAGGAAGAGTCAGCTTACTGCATTGAAGTTCTGAATCGTTATGTTGAGGCGGAGGGACTTTCCTTAATCTGCTGGCGCGATATTCCGGTAGATAACTCAGTGATTGGTGAAATTGCTAAAAAATCAGAACCGCTTATCCGCCAAATATTTGTTAAAGGAAATTATGAGCAGGATATCCTTGAACGGAAATTATACCTTGCGCGAAAACAGGCTGAAAGGGTCGTCCGGGATTCACAACTTTCGGACAAAGATGCTTTCTATTTGCCAAGTTTCTCCAGTAAGATACTTATTTATAAAGGGATGTTCACTCCCGGACAACTGCGTGACTATTTCAAAGATCTTACAAATCCGTTAATGACAAGTGCGATTGCCCTTGTTCATTCCCGTTTCAGCACCAATACCTTTCCTACCTGGAGTCTTGCCCAGCCATTCAGAATGATAGCCCATAACGGTGAGATAAACACAATTAAGGGAAACCGGCAATGGATGCACGCGCGTGAGTCGTTGCTTGAATCTGATCTTTTCGGTGATGAACTGGATAAACTCTTCCCAATTATTGAACCTGGAAAATCCGACTCAGCATCGTTTGATAATACGCTTGAATTTCTCCACATGACAGGACGGAGTATGCCCCATTCGTTGTGCATGCTTATTCCTGAATCATTTAATGAGAAGAATCCAATTCCGGAAAGTTTGAAAGCTTTCTACGAATATCACTCAACGATTATGGAGCCATGGGATGGACCAGCCTCGATGGTTTTCTCTGATGGACGTTACATTGGCGGTACTCTTGACCGCAGTGGACTACGTCCTTCAAGGTACGTAATAACAAAAAATGACTTGATTGTTATGGGATCGGAAGTTGGAGTACAGGTTTTTCCTTCCACCGAAATCAAGGAGAAAGGGCGCTTGAGACCCGGGAAATTATTACTTGTTGACACCCATTTAGGGATAATCATTCCCGACAAAGAGGTAAAGGCTCAATTAAGTCGTCAAAACCCATATGTTAACTGGTTAAAAGAAAACAGATTAGAGCTTGAAGCCATTAAGGTTAAACAAGATGTCCCTTCGAATATGGGAGATCAGTTCGGTCCGTATTCCAAAGTTTTTGGATACAGTAAGGAGGAGATGATGATCATCATAAAGGAGATGGCTGAAACTTCACAGGAGCCAACCAGTTCGATGGGTAACGACACACCTTTGGCTGTCTTTTCTGAAAAACCAAAAAGATTCTTTAGTTACTTCAGACAGCTTTTTGCCCAGGTAACCAATCCTCCAATTGATCCAATCCGCGAAGGATTAGTAATGTCATTAACTAATTACATCGGCTCTCTGAGCAGTAACATACTGGATGAGACCCCTGATCATTGCAAACTGATTAAATTCGATAGTCCGATAATTACCAATACCGATCTGGGCAAGATCAAGGATTTAAAGCATGAATCATTTAGTCATGCAACAATTCCGATGCTTTTCCCTGTGAAGGAGGGTGTTGAAGGATTCAAAAAAGCCTTTAAAGCGATGCTTGAAGCTGCTGAGAAAGCAGTTGATGAGCATAAAAACTTCATCATACTCACTGACAGGAATGTATCTAAGGAAATGGTTCCGATCCCATCCCTGCTTTCGGTAGCTGCTGTTCATCACCACCTGATCAAGAACAAAAAGCGGATGCAGGTAGGAATTATCGTTGAAAGTGCAGAACCACGCGAAATAATGCATTTCGCTTTATTACTGGGGTACGGAGCAAGCGTTGTAAATCCATATCTGGCATTTGCCGCTATTGATTACCTTGTTACTGAAGGTGAGATCAAACTACCCTACTACGAAGCACGTAAAAATTATGTCAAGTCAATTGACAAGGGGCTTCTTAAGATTCTTTCCAAGATGGGAATTTCGACCCTTCGCTCCTACCATGGCTCACAACTCTTTGAAGCTGTAGGCGTTAGTGATGAGCTGATCGAGAATTATTTCAAGGGAACCCCTTCGCGCATAGGTGGTGTGGGTTATGAAGAGATCTTCCGTGAAGCGATGATGTTTCACAATGAAGCCTATCAAAATCCCACCGAAAAGGTTTCATTCTCGACTGTCGGAGAATACCACTACAGGAACAACGGGGAATTTCATGCATGGAATCCTCAAAGCGTTGCATTATTGCAATGGGCAACGTCGTCAACTGATTACCAGGTATATAAAAAATTCAGCAAGCTTGTGGATGAACAAACTGCTCAACCAGCATTTATCCGTGGCGTCTTAAAGTGGAAAAGCAATCCAATTCCACTAGAGGAAGTCGAGCCTGCTGAGGCCATTATGAAACGTTTTGTTACTGGAGCAATGTCTTATGGGTCAATATCAAAAGAGGCGCATGAGGCGATTGCTGTGGCAATGAACACCATTGGTGGAAGAAGCAACACTGGTGAGGGGGGCGAAGATGCTGGCCGGTTTGGTACGGACCGCAATTCAAAAATTAAACAAATTGCTTCTGGTCGTTTTGGTGTAACCAATAATTACCTGATCAATGCTGAGGAACTTCAGATAAAAATAGCGCAGGGAGCCAAGCCCGGAGAGGGTGGACAGTTACCAGGTTTTAAGGTAAATAAGATAATTGCCAAGCTTCGGCATTCAACACCGGGTATTACATTGATTTCACCACCTCCTCATCATGATATCTATTCAATCGAAGACCTGGCCCAGCTTATCTTCGATTTAAAGAATGTGAACCCTAAAGCGAAAGTATCTGTAAAATTAGTCGCTGAATCGGGTGTTGGTACAATCGCTGCTGGTGTTGCAAAAGGATTCTCAGATATTATCATCGTGAGCGGTTGTGAAGGTGGTACCGGTGCCTCACCTGCCAGTTCAATTAAACATGCTGGATTGCCTGCAGAATTCGGTATTGCCGAAACGCAGCAGACTCTTGTGATGAATAATCTGCGCGGACGTGTCAAGCTTCAGGTTGACGGACAATTAAAAACAGGTCGCGACGTTGTCATCATGGGTATGCTTGGTGCCGAAGAGTTTGGATTTGCAACGGGAGCCCTTATTTCATTGGGTTGTATCATGATGCGTAAATGCCACCTGAATACTTGCCCGGCGGGAGTTGCCACACAGAATAAAACACTCAGGAAGAGGTTCCTTGGACGTTCGCAGAACGTGATTAACTATTTCACCTTTATAGCTCAGGAGATACGTGAATACATGGCCGAGATCGGAGTTCGCACTTTCGATGACCTTGTAGGACGTGTAGACCTTTTGGAGCAGAATCACGACGTTACAAACTGGAAGATGAAAAATGTCGATCTGTCAAAATTCCTCAATCTTCCTGAAGAGGCAAGAATTTATCCGATTCGCAATACCCATCCGAACACTAAAAATCTGGATGATGTTATTGATAAATCTCTGATCCGTGATGCCAATAAGGCAATAAAAAGTGGTGAAAAGGTTTGGCTTGCCTACACGATTCATAATGCCATGAGGACAGTTGGAGCTATGCTTTCAGGACAGATTTCAAAACGATATGGAGAAGCTGGATTACCAAAGGATACGATCAACTGCACCTTCAGGGGAACGGCTGGTCAGAGCTTTGGAGCCTTTCTGGTCAAAGGTGTAAATTTCAGACTTGAAGGTGATGCCAATGATTATCTTGGGAAAGGACTTTCCGGAGGTAAGATAATTGTTGTTCCACCCCCTGGTTCAACTTTTGAACCTGATAAGAATATTATCGTCGGAAATACGACCCTTTATGGGGCCACGAGCGGGGATGTTTACATTCAGGGAGTTGCAGGTGAACGTTTCTGTGTCCGCAATTCAGGGGCAAAAGCTGTCGTCGAAGGGTCCGGCGATCATTGCTGTGAATATATGACAGGAGGGCGCACTGTTGTCCTAGGAACGACAGGGAGGAATTTTGCAGCAGGAATGAGCGGTGGTATTGCTTATGTTCTGGATGAAAATGGAGATTTCGAGTATTATTGCAATAAAGGGCTTGTTGAATTAGGACCTGTTGAAGACAAGGCGGATATTTCCGAATTGCAGGAGATGATAAGCAAGCACTTGTTATATACACAAAGCCCACTTGCGGGTAAAGTGCTTACAAATTGGGAGGAATACCTTCCTAAGTTCGTCAAAGTTATTCCTCTGGAATATAAGAAAGTGTTGAACGAATTAAAACTAAAGGAGGTGAAACGTAAGCTTGAGATGGCTGAAGATGCTCCTGACAGAAGGGAGTAATTACCAGATTAAGAAACGTTTAACACGAACAACGATTAAAGTTTAAAAAAATGGGAAATCCAAAAGGTTTTATCGAAATAGAACGAAAAGAGAGTGGGTACCGCCCGGTAAATGAGCGGATATTTGACTATGGTGAAGTAGAGCAGACACTTAACGAAAATGATCGCAAAGATCAGGCTTCACGGTGTATGGATTGCGGTATTCCATTCTGCCACAGCTCATGCCCGGTAGAAAGTAATATCCCGGAGTGGCAGGATGCTGTATACCGCGGGAAATGGGATGAAGCTTACGATTTACTGTCGGCTACGAACAGTTTCCCTGAATTTACAGGACGAGTATGCCCTGCACCCTGTGAGAAATCGTGTGTTCTGGCTATCCATGAAGAAGCAGTTACAATTCGTGAAAATGAATGTTCGATCGTTGAAAAGGCATTCGAAATGGGCCATATTGTTGAAAAAGCTCCGTTAAAAAGGACAGGAAAGAAAATCGCTGTAATTGGCTCAGGACCGGCCGGACTTTCAACCGCAGATTTACTTAATAAAGCAGGACATTCTGTTACCGTATTTGAACAGGATGACAAAGTCGGAGGATTACTTCGTTACGGCATTCCCGATTTTAAATTAAATAAAACAGTGATTGACAGGAGAGTCAACCTGTTTATAAAAGAGGGGATCACATTTAAAGTCAATACAAAAGTTGGTGTTGATGTTCCTGCTGAGAAACTGCTAAAGGATTTTGATGCAATCTGTCTTGCGTGCGGAGCAATGGAGCCACGTGATTTACCAGCAGAGGGGCGTGATCTGAGGGGGATTCACTTTGCTATGGAATTCCTTCGGCAGCAAAACAAAGTGGTAAGCGGTCAGGAAATTCCTGAAAATAAGCGCCTCTGCGCCAAAGACAAGAAGGTACTTGTTATTGGGGGCGGCGATACCGGTTCCGACTGTGTTGGTACCTCAATCCGTCAGAAAGCGACCTCTGTTACTCAGATTGAGATTCTTGATAAACCACCTCTCAAACGTAATAATGACAACCCATGGCCCTATTGGCCTACAACGCTTAGGACGTCAAGTTCGCATCTTGAAGGTTGTGAGCGGCGTTGGAACCTGGCAACGAAAAGGTTTATCGGCAACAATGGTGTCCTTACCGGAGTTGAGGTAGTACAAGTTGAGTGGATCCGGGAAAGTGGACGGATGGTCATGAAAGAGATCCCCGGAACTGTTGAACTGATCGAAGCAGATCTGGTTCTGCTTTCCATGGGATTTTTATCACCAGTTCACAAAGGTTTACTCGATAGTTTAGGCGTTGAATATGATGAGCGTGGAAACG
>CAIOOC010000016.1 GCA_903859795.1 uncultured Bacteroidia bacterium | reverse complement strand
GAGTTCTTTCATTTTTTCAATAACATTTTGTTCTAATTCTTTCTTACCAGCTTTTCCCTTCTTCAGGAAAAGTAGTTCAGCTTATTAGAGTTTCCGTAAAGTGCCCACGTTGTCCTGAACAATGACCCCCTCTTTATGCTCGCCCAAGTCCACCACCAATTGTTTTAATGCACCCAAATGCTGCACATTGTTCCTGATAACAGAGCTTTCAAGGCCTTTTACCACAATGCCATAATCGGGAGAATAAATTCCTGCTCCATCATCACGGCCTGAGTTGAGGGCATTCCCGGTGAAAACAATCCCCTGGGCATCTTCTATTCGCACATGTGCATTATCGTATTCATCATTTCTACCCCATTCAGGTTTTCCACTCCTGAAGATGACGTTCCCGGTGATGGCCATGGTATGACAACCTCTTATTTTGTTCGGAAGGAGCAAAATTCCACAATGCCCCGACCTGTCGATATAATTTCCGGTGATGTTATATTGAGCGCCGCCTTTTATAACGATTCCCCCTTCTTTATTCCATTCAATACGGTTTCCGGTAATCGTGTTGCTGGCATTTTCGTCATAAGCAGCAATGCCGACCTGACCGTTTCCTGAAAACCAGTTGTCGAGGATAAACCCGTCCCAGCCACGAATCCTTAATCCGCAACCCTGATTACAGAACGAATGGCTGTGGCGGACAACAAAACACCAGATTCTTTCAAGATGTATCCCGTCCCCCGAAAAGAATTCAACCCGGCAGGTATCAATTCGGGGAGTGTCTTCGTGCTTACCATAATCCACCTGCTTGTCCACCATAATCCCATGGATGCCTTTTCCCAGGTTATTCCCTTTCAGACATAGTCCAAACAGATAAGCGCCCCAAGCTTCGGTGATGTTAATCAGGCATTTGGAAGAATCATCTTTCAAAGTCAGAATGGTGCCCATCCCTTTGCTGTAGCCCCAGGCCGGAAGACCATGAACCCCGGTTCCTTCCCTGACTTTCAATTCGGAGCAGAGGTAATTTCCTTCGGGAATAAACACCGAGCCATTTGTTTTTGCTGCCTGGTCAAGCGCTTTTTGAATGAGGACAGTATCATCTGTCACACCATCTCCTTTTGCCCCGAAATCCCGAACATTCAACATCCCTGAATCGTGTTTCTCGTCGTGAGCTTCTCCGGCGTTGACTGCCAGAGGAAGAACTGATGAAGCTGTCAGCAGGCTTCCTGCCGAAAGAAAATGGCGTCTTGAAAAATCCATAGGTTGTTCATTTAAAATTTACAACTTTACTTATTGTTTTTATTCACGTATTATCTTCTCAGAATCCAGACTTCGCACACCCTCGATTGATCTCTCCAGCCTATGTTTTCTTCATCAGGCTTATCGAAGGTTATTTTCAGTTTGCCTTCTTTGATCAACTCCTTTGGAAGTGGAAATTCCTTAAACTGCCCGAACCCTTTTTCGTACCTGGTCGGTTTGAGACGTTCACCGTTGGCACGCAGCAGCGCTTCACCGAAACCGGAAATCCTGATCAGGTAATTGGCATTCGGATCGAGTTCAGTGTATTTTAATTCGGGGGTGAACTGGAATAATTGCAACGATAAACGCTTGCGGCTGTATCCGTCATTTTCCCAAAGATAGTCGATTGCATCTTCCGTTTCGGATGTCACATGTTTGGCATAGACGCTCGAGATATTATCGTAAAAACTTCCTTCACCAGGATTTTCATATTTTCTTATGAACTCAATTTTGGCAAGTTTTTCCTGTTCCGATTTCAGTTCCTTTATTTTTTTAAACTCGTCTTCGAGCCACCAACGGTTATTAAGCGGATAATCGATAAAATCGCGTACGCACCCTCTTTCGGAACCTGCAGCATTGTATAACTTAACACTGGTTTGCAGTCCAACTGATTTAAATAATTCGTCAATATAATAGATCGCTTTTTGCTTTAAGTCCTGTGCTACATATTCCTTATCGGCAAGTTGAACATGGGCCAGGGCATTGTCCATTGATTTATCTGCCCCAACGGTTTTGGCTTTTGCAAGGATCTCGTTAGCTTCAGTCTCAAGCTTTTTTTCATAGCTAAGCCGCTGCTGAATATAGGCATCGTAATAGGCGCGCATAACCAGCTGCTGCCATCTCCAGTTTCCGGCCAATTGTGGATTTTCAGTCTCCAGTTTTTTCCAGTGCTCCAGTGTTTTTCCTATTAATGGATTTCCCAGTATTGGTCCGACCCAGTTTTGTTCCAGAGCAAGAATTCCGTCAGCTGCCTCATTGGCATTTTTTGAACCAAAGAAAAAACTGCAATATCCCGCGACAACATTTCTTACATCGTTTTTTGTATTCCAGGCCATCTGGCTCCATACAACCTTGTTCACATCATCATGAACCCCGTCGGAATAAGAAATAAATCCATCGGTTAACGGAGCATCATGGTTATGGACCCCGGCATAATAAAGCGGTTGCGGATTGGTACATTCACGTCCCTCGGTAAGTGCAAAAGCCTGGTCCCACTGTTTTACAGGAAACTGACAACGCACGGTGTGTGTAAGGTCGGGGTAGGAGCGAAGTTTATACTTCTTTGGTAATCGCTTGCGCTCCTCCGTAAGAGGCGGGCTGCTCGGTCCGTTGGCAACACCAGTAAGCCATTCCGGATTTTTTTCGTCGATGTATTTAAAAAAGTAATCCACTTTTTCCTTGTTGAATCCCTGAAGCGAAATCCACATACCCGCTTTGGGATGATATTTGTGCAGCAGTACTGTCATATCCTCAAGGAAGGGCATCACCAGGGCCGGGTGGTTGTCTCCGGGATCACCCCCTGGAAAAAATACGCCATCAAACCTGGGACAAGCTTTAAATAAACCCTCATACTGATCGAGCACCTCCTGTCGTTGTTTTGGATTCTTCAGATCAACTTCCGCAGCAGCCCAGACCCAGTAATCGGCATCATATTTATCACATATTTTACTGAGTTCAACATTCATAACTGATCGGGGATATTTCATAAGTGTGTCAACACGTGTATCCTGAAACGGAATACCCTCAATACTGTTTGCCCCAAACAGCACCTGCTCGCGGATATGTTGGTCGAATTGGGCAATGGTCCACGAATCCCATGAATTTGCAGTCATCCGGTAACCAAACTGATGACCCCGGATCGCATATTCCGGCGATGAGGAAACGTCGGTTGAAGCTGCAAGCAGGATCTGCTTTTCGTGTGTTTCTGCAGTCATCAGAAATTTACCAATTCCATACAGTATACCCCTCTCATCAGCACCAATAATCCACAAAATATTCTTCCCGTTTCTTACCTCGCGAAAAAGGTGGTAACCCTCTTTTTTCGATTCAGGCAAATTTACCCCTTCCCGTTTGGGAACCAGTTCGCCAAACAAATCTTTATCAGTGGAAAGGGCACAGGCAATAATTGTTTTATTATCCCAGTTTTCACCTCCTTTAAGCTCAAGTGTTGTGCGTTTCCCGATTTCTTCAATCAGAATTATCCCGGCTGATTCTTTGACAGGAGATTTAATCTTAGCAGATATAAGAATGGTTGCTTTGGATAAGTCGAGCATCTTGTTTGTTTCGTTAGTACACGAGGCAATAATCCCTACAATTGCGACTGCTAACCAGATTTTGAGTAAGTGTTTCATTTAGTTGTTAATTGATAATTATAGCGTTAATTTATTTTTCATTTTGATTTTTCACACACCGGACTGCAAATCCGAATTTTTTATTTCCCCTGAACCTGTTTAAGAAAGGATAATTAAATTTGAGATGTCTGGCCCATGAATAGTTGGAGTCTTTTGCACTGGAGCTCCACCAGAAACAACTGTTGCCTCCAAGGTTAAATGCTTCATCGTTATTTCGGTAACCAGCGGGGAGAGCCTTAAAACCGAAGGTATCGCTTCCGTTGCCATTGAAATCCCATCCAACAGTCGCTTTTAAATTGGTTCCTACTGTGTTTGGGTATGTTTTTTTAATAAACAGTTTAAGCTCATCCCATTCGGAGTCATCGGGTAAATGCCATCCGTCAGGGCACGTCTGTTGTGCTGCAAACCAGGAGTAAAGCTTCCCATAAAGCGAGCATTTCGCACTACT
>CAIOOC010000015.1 GCA_903859795.1 uncultured Bacteroidia bacterium | reverse complement strand
CATCCATATTCCGCCTCTGCGTGACCGTATTGCCGATATCCCACTACTTGTTGACTATTTTATCAAAAAGTATTGTCTTTCAATGAATAAACCACCTGCGACTATCGATCCTTCGGCCTTGAAAAGGTTACAGGAATTTAACTATCCGGGAAATATCCGTGAGCTTGAAAATATGATCGAACGTGCGATCGTGGTTGGTGACGGAAGAAGGATTACACTCAAGGACCTCCCTTTAGAAAAAACAATTGTTAATAATTCCACCGAAAGCCTCGATGATTTCGAAAAGGCCTTTATCCTTCAGATTCTGCAGAAATACGCCTGGAACATTTCCCGAACGGCAAAAGCACTCAAGGTAGACCGCGTAACGCTTTACAATAAGATTAAGAAATACGAACTGAAGCCCACAGATCTATAGACTTTCCTGGGAAAAGCTAAAAATGGAACCTCGCTTTTCCTACGGGAGTCCAAAATAAAGATTTTTGTATATAAGTCGCAATTTAGTTAGTGGAAAACCTCAAGAACTGTCATCCACAAAACAAATGAATAAATTCAGCTTGGTTCCATGAGAATCAAGGATCTATAAATAAGCAAGTTAATATAAATTTATTCGAGTGAATGTTCAAACCATAACGTTAGTCTCCTTTGGGTTTTATGAGCCTGATTTTCTGGAGAATATCGCTAAAGCTGTAAGACCGGAACTCGGCTTTGCAGTCAATATTAGGGATGGACATATCGATTTAAGTGAATTCTATGATCCTGCTCGCCGGCAATATAACGGGAACAGCCTGTTAAAAATGGTTGATACTCTCTCATTTCCAGAATCATTTAAGACCCTCGGAATATTTAATGTTGACCTATATATTCCGATCCTTACCTACATCTTCGGACAGGCCTTTTTAAACGGCCGAACCGGAATAGCATCAATCTACCGCCTTGCAAACGAAAGGTACGGCATGCCTCAAAATGACCAAATATTAATAGAGCGTGCAAAAAAAGAGGTGATACACGAACTGGGTCATACCCTGGGCTTAATCCATTGCGACAACCCAATCTGCGTAATGCGTTCAAGTACTTATCTTGAAGATGTTGATCAGAAAAAATTGCACCTTTGTCATAAATGCCATGATAAACTCGATCTCCTTCATTAATTATTTATAGTCTGAACCAGTAATTCCTGATGTTTATAAGAGTTATAAAAAATTGTCTAATTTGGGTCAAACATAGAATACAGTTAAACTTTGCCGTGCTGTTATTTCTATTGACATGGGCTTTCTGTTTATCGTTTAATATTATCAAGTCTCCGGAACTGTCTGCATATTATTCAAACAACCTGTCAAATTTCCCATTCCTAACTTTCCAATCCAATACCTACTCTCCTGAATTCAATCTCAATTCAGATTCTGTTGTAATTCCTCTGAAACGAGCAGGACGATTGTTTCTTATCGAAGCGAAAATAGACGACCAGATTGGCAACCTTGTTTTCGACACGGGGGCCAACGGACTCGTTTTAAATAATACATATTTCAGAAATTATACAAAATCAGCTGGTGGAATTTCAAACGGCATCACCGGCAATGTCGGACCAGTCGAGCAAATAGCGATCGGCAAAATAGAATTTTCAGGGATTTCATACAAAAATCTTAAAGCCGACCTGGTGAATCTGGGGCATATTGAAAATCACAGAGGTGTTAAAATACTGGGATTGATAGGTTTTAGCATGATGAGAAATCTTGAAATTATTATTGATCCGCAAAATAGTGAACTTAAATTAATTAGGATTGACAAGAGGGGCGAAAGAGTGAACCATATCGCTTCTGAATTTAAAACAGACTTTATCCAAAAAATTGAAGGAAATACAAATATCGTTTTCATTAGAGGAAGAATCGCAGGTAAAAGTCTTAATTTCTGCTTCGATACCGCTGCCGAAACCAATGCAATAAGCAGTGATTCAAACAAAAGTATTCTGAACACCCTGACAATTATGCGTCGGTCAATTTTGAAAGGGGCAGGTTCAGCTCGCTCGGAGGTGTTATTTGGACGGATGAACGATTTCAAAATCGGAGAAAAAGAGATCAGTCAAATGGAGACTATAATCACGAATCTTGATGCCTTAAGCGACGTATATGGCACCAGGACCGACGGGATGCTTGGATATAACTTCCTTCAACAAGGCACCTTTTGCATAAATTTTGTAAAAAAACAGTTTGGGATCCGGTTTTCTAAAAAAGAAGAAATATGAAGAAGTATTCCAGCCATATTCTACTGTTACTCGGAATATTCAGTTTTACAACAACATTTGCTCAGTTTAATCCTGAGAAAATTTGTCGTGTCGAAAATGGACGTATCATTTTTACACTTAATCTGACCTGGACAGCAAAGGAAAAGAAAGAACTTACAAACCTGTTTGATCTGGATAGTACTCTTATTGTTCAGGTATATAACGGGAAATCGATGATTGTTGCTAATGATGAGACATGGAATATAAAAAAGATTAAATCCACGATTGTTGAGCTTTCCAAGTCTGTAAATTCCAAATCAGATAAAACCCTACAAATCAATGATCTTTTTCTAGTGATTGACAAATGGATGAACTTCAGGGGGAAGGTTGACGAATCGCCGGTTGTTTATGGGGTAAATGATCTGAAATTTCCATATGTTTTTAACTATGACCAAAATAAAGCAAAATTTTATCTTCCGGCATTTAAAGAGGCAGGTAACGTCTATCTGTCAGGAAGTTTTAACGGATGGAGCACTACCCGGACACCGATGAGTCGGGTAAATGACGGTTGGATGATCGAGGTACATTTAAAACCTGGAAAATACACTTATAAATATATTATTGACGGTAAATGGAAATCAGATCCGAACAATAAACTCCGGGAGGATGATGGAGCTGATGGATATAACTCAATAGTATTTTGCTGCAATCATCTTTTTGAACTCGAAGGGTATCAGGGATCACGAAAGGTTGTCGTCACAGGCAATTTCTTCAAATGGAATCCACAGGGTTTAATGATGAACCGGACAAACAATGGGTGGTCACTCCCCATTTATCTCAGGGATGGTACCTATGCCTATAAATTTATTGTTGACTACCAGTGGATGACAGATCCCGCAAATCCCGTTTTCCGCAAAGATGGTGAAGGGAATCTTAATTCATTTCTGGGCATAGGAGAGCCGTATCTCTTTAAATTGGAAGGATTTACAATTGCCAATAAAGTTGTTCTGACAGGGTCTTTTAACAATTGGAACGAAAATGAACTTGTGATGGATAAAACAAAAAGCGGATGGCAGCTTCCCTATGTTGTTGCGCCGGGCAACTATGAATACAAATTCATTGTCGATGGAAAGTGGATTCTGGATCCGTTAAATCCCTTCACTGCCGGATCTGGCGATAAAGAAAACTCGTTTATCGCCTTAAAAGCCAATCACATGTTCGAACTCAAAAAATACCAGTACATTAGAACTGCAATAGTTACGGGAAGTTTCAATGGATGGGATATTCATGGTTACAGGATGATAAAACAGGATGGTAAATGGGTTCTGCCACTTTATCTGAAACCGGGAAAATACACTTACAAATTCGTCCTTGATGGCACATGGATCCTCGATCCTGATAACACGCTCTACGAGCAAAATGAATACAACACAAATAATTCAGTGATATGGATGGAGTAATAAGAATCTATCTGCAATATTGGGTAATTTCAGACAGGTAAGACAAAATGGAATACAAACAATTCAATCTACACTTGGTTTAAACCCACTAGATTGAAATTAAGTATAGGGGTTAACCTGGAGAGCCATATGATTATGTGGCTCTCCAAGATTAAAATATTAATATTTAAAAACCTTCCCCCCTGCCATCACCTGCTGAGTCTTCTCATCAAAAGTGGCTTTCTGGCCCGTACGAAGCGCTGCGGACGTCATCACAATGGCAATAGCATGACTATAGCCTGCTTCTACAGGTGCATTGGTCATTGTGTTATTGGCACGGACACAATCCATCCAGTTCTTCATATGGGCATTGGTTAAACCATCTGCGCCAGTATTGGAGTTTGTCTCAACTTTTTCCTGCGGAAGGACAAATTCAGAAAGTAAATTTTCCTTCATCCCCATCTCTTTGGCATACTTCTCTTTGAGTCCCCCGTCTGAAGTAATTTTATTCGTATCAAGATCAAGTTTCCCTCCATTTGAAAAATACCACTCCTTCGTCCCGCCAGCTTCGTTGGTTTGGCGTGATGAATAAATTACCTGAAAACCTTCGTCTATTTTATCTAATGGGCCGTAATCAAACACAGCGCTCATCGTATCGAAATTCCTGCGGCCATCCTTCCAAACATAAACTCCACCATTTGCCGCAACCGAACGTGGATGAGGCAGGTGAGAAAACCAATGTACCGTATCAATCTGGTGCGACATCCATTGTCCGGGAATTCCTGAGGAATAGGGCCAAAACAATCTAAATTCCAAATATTTACGCGGATCCCAATTTTCAAATGGACGGTTTAACAAAAAACGTTTCCAATCGGTATCCGTCTCTTTGATCGAAGCGACCTCTTTAACCCGCCGCCAGCGCCCAGGCTGATTCACATTCCATGTCATTTCAACGGCACATATTTTACCAAATTTCCCCGCCTGAATATAATCATGCGCCGCCTGATAATTTGCGCCGGATCGCCGCTGAGAACCAATCTGAACCACCTTTCCAGTCTCTTTAACAGCTTTTTTTGCAAAAATTGCATCGTCCATCGTCTCGGCAAACGGCTTTTCACAGTATACATGCATACCAGCCTGAACCGATTGTCCACATAAAACGGCATGTTGAAAGTCTGCAGTTGAAATAATCACTGCATCCATCTTCTGATTATAAAACTCATCGGTATTGCGCGCTTCAAGCGGGGTGGTTCCATTGTGCTTTTTAACCCACTCAATTCCGTCAGCCCGTCGCTTATTCCAGATATCGCAGACAGATGCAAATTCAAAATTCATCTCCTTCGCAAATTTCTGAAAGGCTAATCCCAAAGCCCCCTCAAAACGACCGGAAAAGCCAAGTATACCAACCTTAACCCGATCATTAGCACCAATAATGCGGCCGTAGCTCTTTGAGCTCATTCCTAGTCCACCTAATGTCAACCCTGCAGCGCCCACTGCTGAGTTCTGAATAAATTTTCTTCTGTTAGACATAACTCTGAAACTTAAATGTTTTAAATCCGTTTGCGAGGTAATTACCGTGTACGATCACGCCACGAATATACGAAAAATGAGAATGGACTGTAAGATGTTTCACAACATAAAATAAGTAATTGAAAATCCTGGTTATAATAATAAAAAAAACCTTAAGTGACAGTAAATCTGACATCTTAAGGTTTTATCTTTTGAGAACCACTCTTCAATCCTACATTGGAATAAGAGCTGATTATATATCAGACTGAAAACTTTGTCTAGAAATCGAGCCAGAAACTATTTTCATCGTATTCCGCAACCACAACAGCATCGTTGGCAAAATGGAAGTTATTCAGCATTGCAGAAATTTCCTGTATTAAAACAATCAGGGCATTATCAATTAAATCTTTTCTGAATCCTTTCTCTTCAAGGTATAGAACAAGATCCATCGAAACTATCCGGCTGACCACTTGTCCGAATTCAACAAGTTTACGTTGGGCAAACGGTGCCTCAAGCTCAAAGTTAACCATTTCCTGAATCCGGTCAGCAGCACGTCCGGCATATCCTTTCAAAAACTGATAAAAGCTCTTCTCTTTGGCCGTTTTCATCAGTTTAAGTACAGATTCAGCTATTTGGTTATACAATATGTCATTTGAACCCTCAAAGATCTGAAAAGGGCGACTATCGACAACTGATCGGCCAGCTATATGGTTTAATTTATAACCTTTAGCACCTACTAATTGAAGTAAAGATTGAGCTGATTCCTGCATCATATCCGAGGTAACACTCTTCGTGATATTTGCCTCAAGACCAAGAATAGATAAATCATTTTCAACACCTGCAATCTCTCCTGATTTTAGACAGAAGGCAGAACAAATAGTGAAATTGGCCTGCAAACGTGAAAGACGATGCTGAACCTGATCGTAAGTGAATAAGTGCTTGTTACCCACCAAACGTGATTTGGTATGAACAATTGCCTCATCCAGAATTCGCTTAATGATTCCAAGTCCCATACCAGGAAATTGAAACCGGCTCCTGTGAAGTAAGTCAAGCATCATCTGAATCCCGTTAGTTTTGGGGACTAGCTTTTTCTCCTCAGGAATATAAACATCAATATTGTTTCTTCCGTATGGAATTTGATAAAGTCCCAGATTTTCAAAATATTCCTCAACAACAATATTTTGTTTTGGGGCATTAACGTCACAGACAAACATTTCAATATCGCGCATTAACCCTGATGATTCAGTTTTTCGGCGAGCTGTAAGTATCCAATAGTCGGCCATTCCCGTTAATCCAGCCCAATGTTTCTTTCCCTTCAAATGATAAATTCCATCCTTTACAGAACATGAGGTGTTCATATTTAACGCATCACTGCCAAAATCAGGTTCTGTAATCATCAGGCCTCCCATTTTGCGGCTATTTACAAACTGCTCAAAAACCAATTTCTTGGCCGATTCCTGCCCATATTTGGCAAAAGGCTGAATAAACAGTCCATTATTTATTCCAAGTGTTAAAGAAAGTGCAAGCGATTCGTATGAGGCAGCTGAAACCAATGCGATATTCTCCTTTACATTGCCATTGAATCCTCCATACTGTGAAGGAATGCATAAGGACATAGGATTTAAAGACATTAATTCGGTTAAAACCGCAGGTGGAAGCCCGCGGGTACTGCAAAACTGATCAATTTTATCCTCTTGATGAAAGGCACGCTTCATGCTTGCTTTAAAGTCTTCCAGAAATTGACGGAATCCTTCATGATTAGCTTGATAATTAATTAGTTGATTTTTTTCTGGTTGCTGTTGCGACATTTTTACTCTTAAGTTTAATTGAATGATCCGACAAAGATGTCCTTTTAAATTTTAAAATCTAACAATTCACACAAACTTTTGTTCTCATT
>CAIOOC010000014.1 GCA_903859795.1 uncultured Bacteroidia bacterium | reverse complement strand
TTTAAAACTCGACAACTATGCAAACAAAGACAGAAAGGATTTTATGGGTATTGCGTATTCTGGCCTGGATTGCGATGATTGGATATACAATTAATTTTGTCAGCCAGATAATTTGCCTTGTCATAAGTTTTACAAACCCAGAAGCTGCCAATCAAATTCCGGGTGTTGTTAATATATTAAGCCTTTTGCAACATAATTTCCGGTTTTATGTGATTACAATGGTATTTGTAATTATTTTATCGGCAATGTCTGTTTATCTTTGGCATCAGGTCATAACTTTATTGTCAAAACTTAATCTTAAAAGCCCGTTTACCATCCAGGTATCCCAAAAACTGGAAAAGATTGCCTATTGGTTATTTGCCATTTGGGTTGTCAGTTTTATTGGTAAAAAGTACGTTGACTGGATTTCCCAAACCGTAGGTGAGCAGCATAACATTATTACCATTGGGAATGAATTCCTTTTCATTGCCGGTATTGTTTACATCATTTCACAGATTTTCAGGCATGGCATTGAAATTCAGGAAGAAAATCAACAAACCATATAAATATGCCAATCGTCGTTAATCTGGATGTAATGCTGGCTCGCAGAAAAATGCAGCTTCAGGAACTTGCTGAAAAAGTTGATATTACAATGGCAAATTTGTCGATTCTAAAAACAGGAAAAGCTAAGGCAATCAGGTTTAGCACCCTGGATGCGGTGTGCAAAGCATTAAATTGCCAACCCGGTGACATTCTGGAATTTATTGAATGACTTAGTCAAGTTAGCGTCTTTAAATATTTAAAAAGATAAAAACTATGGATATTAAACTTGTAATAATAATCGCCTTTTCCTATTTATATGGATTTTTTGAGATTTTTATGAGCGTAAGACAACGGCTCATGCGGAAAATGGATATCATTAAATCAGGAGATAAGGCAAGTGTCTGGCTTCTTATTATTTTCATTGCAATTGGATATTTTCTCGCATTCAGGATCGGCATGACCAGAGTTGGCCGGATTTATCATTGGAACACTTTCTTTGCAATAGGAGCTTTATTGTCGGTCGGGGGATTGATTATACGGATAACCTCAATTTCAACACTTAAACAACATTTCACTTATACGGTTACGGAAATTGAAGATCATCAGTTGATTGAAACCGGGCTTTATAAAATCATCCGACATCCGGGATACCTTGGACAGGTGCTTATTTTTATCGGAGCGGCAGCTTCTCTTTCGAACTGGTTATCTATTGTTTTAATGACTATTCCTGTTTTAATCGGGTACGGTTACCGCATAAAAGTAGAGGAGCGTTTTATGTCTGAACATTTCGGACAAAAATATTTCGACTATCAAAAAAGAACAAAAAAACTTATTCCCTGGATTTATTAAATATGACACAATTGATTTACAGAGATGCAACTCCGAATGATCTGGAAAAAATCGTTGAGATTTATAACTCAATTGTTCCTTCAAGAATGGTTACTGCTGATACTGAGCCCGTCACTGTTTTGAGCAAACAAAAATGGTTTGAAGAGCATAGCCCTGATAAACGACCGCTTTGGGTTATTGAAGATTCTGGTCATCAAACTATTGGCTGGGTAAGCTTTCAGTCATTTTATGGCCGGCCCGCATACGATGCAACAGTAGAAATTAGTATCTATTTAGAAACAGAGCAAAGGAGAAAAGGTTTTGGAAAGATAATTCTAGGCTATTGCATTCAAAATGTCGATAGGTTTGGAATAAAGACGCTCCTCGGATTTATTTTTACCCACAATGAACCGAGCCTGAAACTTTTTAGATCCTTTGGTTTTGAAGACTGGGGAACACTTCCAAATATTGCAATTCTGGATGGACAGGAAAGAGGTTTAAAAATACTTGGGAAAAGAGTTGGTTAAAATACTCTCAAAATTATCTGAAGTCAATCTGTTCGGCTTAAACTGGTTTGAATTCCTTAAACACAATGAATTATGGCAACAATCTTAAGATGCGAAAACAGGGAGTTTAAAGAGAACCCTGGTAGAATCGACAATTTTCGTCTGCATACAGATGTATCACGTTTAAAAAGCGGTTTGGATCCAAAAAACCTCAACTTCGACCTGAGGTTATTAAATCCAGGTCAGTTTTCATCACCGTATCATTTTCACCGTAATGCCGAAGAATTGTTTATGGTGGTGTCTGGTTCCATGACGTTACGGACTCCTGACGGACTTGAGAATTTAACTGCTGGCGATCTGGTATTCTTCGAAATGGGTGAATCCGGAGCACATCATGTTTATAATCAAGGAACTGAACCCTGCATATATCTGGATATCCGTTCATTTACAGGCACCGATATTTGTGAGTACCCCGATTCAGGGAAAACACTCATAATTCCATCAATGCAGGTGTTTGAAAAGGAATCAAAAGTAAGTTATTTCAAAGGAGAAGAGAACGTTACAGATATATGGAAAACTATTTTGAAGTAAGTTCCCGGGATATAATTAATAATAAAACATATATCAGCATATCTTCGGTATGCCAGAGGCAGATGCAGGAAACTTCAGTGGCTAATTCCGAACAAATGTTTTGTACAATTGAGCAGCAATATATACCGAAAACGGACCTCCAGAAGTTATTGAATTAAAACAGTTTTAGAGAAACAAAATTATTGCTAAATTAAAATCAGACAAAATTGCAGAACTATGAAAAAGGCAATATTAATTACTCTTATTTTTTTAATAATTACTTCAGCCATAGGACAAACGAACTGGCAGCACGGAAAATTAGGAGTCTCAGCAAACGGACATTATTTAATATATGATGATGGAACTCCCTTCTTTTGGCTTGGAGACACCGGGTGGGAATTATTCCATCGATTAAAATTGAAGGAAATTGACTCCTATTTGGATAACAGGCAAAAAAAAGGGTTCAATGTAATTCAGGCAGTTGTTCTTGCTGAGTTTAACGGATTAATAAAACCAAATCAATATGGCGAAACTCCGCTCCTAAATTTAAATCCTGAAACTCCTAATGAAAAATATTTTCAGTTTGTCGATACAGTAGTCAGACTTGCATCATCAAAAGGATTATACATGGCTCTTTTACCCACCTGGGGCGACAAAGTTACTCAATTATGGGGTGAAGGTCCAGTGGTTTTTAATCCTGAAAATGCGTACACTTATGGAAAGTGGATAGGCACTCGATATAAAGACAATTTAAATATAATCTGGATTCTGGGTGGAGACCGTCCTCCAGTGAAAGATAGCAGCGATTGGCGCCCAGTTTGGCGTGCAATGGCCAAGGGCATATTGGAAGGTACAAATAACAGTGCATTAATTACTTATCATCCAAGTGGCGGAGATATGTCAACATCACAATATATTCATAAAGAAGCATGGCTGGACTTAAATATGATTCAATCGGGACACGGAAGCGGGCACGATGTACCTGTTTGGAATCTAGTTCAAAGAGATTGGAATTTGGTGCCTGTCAAACCGACACTCGATGCGGAACCAAATTACGAAGATCATCCTGTTAACCCCTGGCCTACATGGAAGCCTGAAAATGGTTATTTCAGAGATTACGATGTTCGAAAACAAACTTATCGTTCAGTTTTTTCGGGTGCTTGCGGTGTAACATATGGTCACCATAGCGTTTGGCAATTTTGGAGTCCGCGCGAGGAGAAAGTTAATTATGCCGATAGATACTGGACTGATGCTATCGACAGACCCGGTGCATTTCAGGTAGGATACCTGAAGAAACTTATTGAATCACGACCTCAATTAGGCAGAATTCCAGATCAATCAATAATTGTAAAGGGACAGGGTGAAAAAAGCGAATATATCTGTGCATTCAGAGATAGTACCGGAAGTTATGAGATGATCTATATCCCATTCGGTAAAGCCCTCACAATCAACACATCGCATATAAATTCCGAAAAATTAAATGTATGGTGGTTTAATCCAAGAACTGCTGAATCGTTCAGTATTGGAGTAAGTCCAAACAAGAAAATTATGGATCTTACAACTCCAACTCTTGGTTTTGAAAATGACTGGGTATTAATTGTTGATGGTGCTCGAAACAACTATCCAATTCTCAATTTAAGATGAATACTTGAAGCGAACATGGAATTAAAGGCAGACAATTATCAGGTATCTGCAAACAGTTTTCGGAATAATTTATGTAATTTCGGCTATTACATTGACCTATGAGCCTATTATTCCAAATTAATTTCTTAGAATCTCAAAACGGTTGAAAAATGGGAATTAATATCATTGACCTTAAAAACAAAATGAGACCATTTGACATCCGAATTCTGTGGAATTTGACATTTCCAATGGTTTTATTCCTCATTCTGTTTTTAATTGCAATTGCTGGATATTCAAAGAATTTTAAAAATGAAGAATATTCTGAAACATCAGATAGTCTTATTAGAGTAGCTCTCCTCCAAATCAGGCCTTACGGAGCCAATATTGAATCAAACCTTAGGAAGGGAGAGGATTATTGCAGAAAAGCAAAAGCTCTAGGCGCAGATATTGTCCTGTTCCCAGAAATGTGGAGTATCGGCTATTCCAATTTCTATTTGCCGGGAAATGTTCCGGCGGAGAAAAACAGCTCTTTGAGTTTTGAAGAGTGGGAAGCTAAAGCGATTGATTCGAAAAGTGAATTTATTATTCATTTTCAACATCTTGCCGCGGAACTGAATATGGCGATTGTAATAAATTATCTTGAAAAGTGGAATGGTCCTCCGCGAAACTCGTCGACCCTTATTGATTCAAAAGGTAATATAATGATGACTTATGCCAAGGTTCATACCTGCGATTTCACCACAATGGAGGCAAATTGTTCTCCTGGTGATGATTTTTATGTTTGTGCTCTGCCAATAAGAGGCAACATGGTTAAAATTGGGATTATGATTTGTTACGACAGAGAACCACCCGAGAGTGCCAGGATATTAATGTTAAAAGGAGCTGAATTAATTCTTACTCCTAATGCATGTACATTGGATAAAAAAAGGATCAATCAGTTTCAGACACGTGCACTTGAAAATGCGGTTGGAGTAGCGATGACTAACTATCCGAAACCCTTCCAAAATGGTCATTCATGTGCTTTTGATTCAAAAGGCGACAAAATATTGGTTGCCGGGGAACATGAGGGTATTTTCATGGTTCCGTTCAATATAATAAAAATCCGTGAGCACAGGAAGATAACCATATTTGGAAATGCCTTCAGAAGACCCGATAAATATCATTTGTTAATATCGCCTTTGGTAGATTCAATTTTCATCCGCAATAACGGTCTAGGGCGAAAATTCATCCGGGAAAAGAGGTGATTTTTTGAAGGCGGCATGAAATCAGTCAATCTTTAAGCCTTCACTTTACCTCATGGGTTCCGTCGGAAAGGAATCTGACCTTTGGTTGCACTCTAGTCTGGTTAAACTGGTCATAACACTTTTTGAGATCAGCCCATAAGCTTAGTTTATCCTTGTCTTTTTTGTAATCAGAAATTAATCCTGAATAATTGTCATTGGTAAGCATTGCCGGATAGATTGTCATATCGATCTCTGCCTGACCGCTGTTGTATGCCTCAATACAATAGACAAACAATTCCCTGATCTTGTCGTCTGTAATGGCCAGGCACCCGGAGGAGATGCACGAACCGTGTATGTATATCTGATTTCCCAGGTGCCCATGTACACCCCTGATGCTGTCTGAGGCATTCGGATAATTTATCCCCATCGATAAATAATATTTGCTGTAAGGATTGAGTTCTGAGATGTGGTAAAACCCTTCAGGAACCTGTAAATCCCGATAACGCCTCTTGGGTCCATCAGATCCTGATATATCACAGATCGAGAACTCCTTGATTCGGACAAAAACAGAGTCGGAAATATTTTTTCCCCATAATTCAATAATCTTTTCCGTTTTAAATGCACGCAGGTAAATCCTCAGGCTGTCACGTGAAATTGAATGGCCTGTCAGGGTTTTATCAACGATTTTCTCTTTATAGGAATAGGCTTCTCTAACTCTTGTAAAGTTCATCTGCTTCTCTCTGAAGGTAGGATTAGCGATAACTGAACTCATCAAAAAAAAGGGAATCAGTATTGTTAACAGTCTCATAACTCAAGCTAAGAATAATCGCGCAAAAGTAGTTGAAAAATGATCAAAAACATCAGAAAATGACTTACCATTCTACCATTATCCAGCCAGCATATTCATTTTCAGTAATATCCGCAATGTATTTGCCATCTTTGCCGGTTAATTGATAATGGATTGAATGAAATTGAGCATGAATCTTATACAGCAGCAAAAAAGTATCAATTATTTGAATTTCGTAAGTTCTTGTTTTGATATTGTTATTTATTCGTGAGTTTTATATTTATTTTTGTCACCTATTTTTTTGCCGGTTCACGTTCAAATTCAATGGTATTTCATCAATCACAATAGAATAATAAAATTAAGAAATGGAAAAACGCAAATTAGGAAATAGTAACCTGGAAGTCTCTGCAATTGGTTTCGGTTGTATGGGATTGAATTTTTCGTATGGCCCGGCGCCTGAAAAAAGGGAGATGATCTCCCTGCTCCATAAAGCGGTTGATCTCGGTGTTACATTCTTCGATACTGCCGAAGTTTATGGCCCTTTTACCAATGAGGAACTTGTGGGCGAAGCTCTGGCGCCATTTCGTACCAAAGTGGTAATTGCTACTAAATTTGGTTTCGACCTTGACCCACAAGGTGGTCCGCAATGGACCGGGCTCAATAGTCGACCTGAACAGATCCGCAAAGTGGTAGAAGGGTCGCTCAAACGGCTTAAAACAGATGTCATAGACTTGTTATACCAACACCGGGTCGACCCTAACGTGCCAATCGAGGATGTGGCCGGAACTGTGAAAGAGCTTATCCTCTAAGGTAAGGTTAAATACTTCGGCCTTTCGGAAGCTGGTGTCCAAACCATACGCCGGGCACATGCTGTGCAGTCGGTTGCAGCACTACAGAGTGAATATTCGCTCTGGTGGCGGGAGATTGAAGCTGATATCATACCTGTTCTTGAAGAACTTGGGATCGGACTTGTACCTTACAGTCCCCTTGGGAAGGGTTTTCTAACAGGGAAAATGGACGAAAATACAACATTCGACAAAAACGATTTTCGCAATACTTCTCCGCGAATGTCTTCCGAAAACCGTAAAGCAAATCAGATAGTGGTCGATTTACTCGCACAATTTGCAGAAACTCGGAATGCAACTCCAGCACAAATAGCCTTAGCCTGGCTGCTTGCCCAAAAGCCGTGGATTGTTCCAATTCCAGGCACAACAAAAATCAACCGACTGGAAGAAAATCTTGACGCTGCTTCCATTGAACTTACAATCGATGAGCTGCTTGAAATCAGAGCTGCTGCTGAAAAAATTGCTATACAGGGAACCCGGTACTCAGAAGGAGCGCAAAAATTAATCAATCGATGATTGATAATTTGTGCAAAAACTCACCCAAAGATTCATTGCCTATCCAACATTATTTATCTGCAAATTGCTTTGGGGATTATCTCACCAGAAATGGCCTTGATGTAAAAACACGAAAATTGAAAACTCTGTCATTTTTGATTGATTTAGGTGGAACAGAATCTCAAATCAAGGGCATATTAAAGGGAATACCAATGTGGGAAACAACAGACAAATTCTGATTAATTTGATGACACAATTACTCCCCTATGTCGGTTATCCAAGAACATTGAATGCTATAAACTGTTTAAATGAACTAATCCCAGCCTAAAACAGAACCAAAATTTAAACGGTGGGCATGTGAAAATATTAAGTCGGGCGACTTTCTTCAGATGGCTGTTTCGGAGATTCATGCGGTAAAGGAGAATACTGTGAGTATAACCTCGAATAATTATATATAAAGGATGTACTTACTTGTTTAAATTGAATGGCAAGTGTTTCCTGATAATTTTTTTATAAATGAAAAAAGTAATCATTCTTGGGGCAAGCGGCAATATAGCCAAACATGTAATCGATATTTTAGTAAAAGATGAGGAAGTCAGCCTCACCCTCTATTTACGAAATAAAAACAGAATCAGAAATAAAGATGTGTCAAAATGCCGTATTATCGAAGGCAACGTTCTGAATAATAAACAGCTTATCGATGCAATTGCAGGGCAGGATATCGCATATGCCAACCTTGCAGGAGACCTTGAGACTATGTCAAATGATATCGTGAAAGCAATGCATGAAAAAGGCGTCAAAAAACTCATCTTTATTAGTTCGATAAGCATATATGATGTCCCCCTTAAACCGGTTTTAAAGCCTTACCGAAAAGCTGCCGATGTGATTGAAGCATCTGATCTCGAGTACACAATTTTGAGGCCAACCTGGTTTACCAATGCAGACGAGGTAGATTTTGAAATAACCTCAAAAGGAGAAAAGGAAAAAGGTTCTGTGATTTCGCAAAAAAGTCTGGCAACATTTATTGTGAAAATTATTAAGCATCCTGAAATGTACGTCCGGCAAAATTTAGGCATAAACAAACCAAATTCTTAACCACATCTTTGCATTTTCATACACCCCAATGGCCTGGTTTGAATTTGCGATTCATATAGACCTTTTGGGCGATTGTACCGGCCATGGAAGAGTTGGACGAATTGTTAACACATAAATATTCCATAAGATAATCCGATACAATCTCCATTAGTTACAAAACTCTCACAAAAACCAAAAGAGGATGCCTTTATCGATTAGTTGTATCAGCAATTTCAGACCAAATTGAAAAATTTTATAAAATAAAGTTGTAACCCTCTTATAATCGCCATTTTTGGCAGACTTTTTGTTTGTATTTTTGGGCACGAACCAAGATACAAATAATGAAAACTTTTAGGCCAATTAATTCAAACCTTTTATACCGGTTATACTTATTGATAACGGGTTTGATTCTTGTCTTGTCGATGCAAAGTTTTGGACAATCCCAAAATAAAAACTCCCTATTGCAAATGATTGATGAAGACCGCACTACAATAGATGTAATTGCGGGTAGCGATAAAAAAATTCAACCACATATTTTGCTGGTATCAGAGACACCGGAGTTGTTAAATAAAATTGAAGAATTACAGAAAAGATCTCAGGAGCAGTTCAAAACCATTATCGGAAATTACGACCGTGAAGCCCAATCGGTATTTTACGAGATAGCGCGTTATCCAAACCTGATTACCGACCTGGTAACTCATGGAAGGCCCTCTGAATCAGAAGTTGTGAGAATTGTTTCGAATTACCCACAGGATATCCGCGAGATAACGATAGCTAATGCCGGCAAATACTTTGATGTACTAATGCAAATTGAGCGTTTAAATAATGAAATTGATCATGCCTTTCAGAATGCTTTGCAGTCATACAGTCCCCAAACTGGTGCAAGCGTAAATGTGCTGCTCGGATATCCGGAGATTGTTTCCGCGCTTGTTAATGATAAATCATTTACAGCACTTCTCGGAGAGGTTTACAGAGAAGATCCGGAATGGTTAAATAATCGTATTAACCTTATTTCGCAGGAACTTTCAGAACGTAACAAGGAAGATCTTAATGCCTATAAGACTCAGATTCAGAAAGATCCGCAGGCCTATAACGAAATGCTGGATGCCTCTGAAAAGTTCGCCAGGGAGAAAAATGAGGTAAGGTACCTTGATGGATACTCAGAACCGATTGTGGAGACGACAGTGATTAATTCTTATCCATATTGGTTTGGTTATCCTTATTGGTATTCTGATCCTTATTGGCGTCCTCGCCCATTATATTATCATACAGGAATATACAGAAATCAATACGGTAATGTAGAGATTATGGGACTCCCATCAGGCTTTTTCCTGCATTGGAATTCTGAATTTCACCCCAGGATGTATCCGCATCTTTCTTATAATTACTACAATTTCTACGAAAATCATTACATGAAGAGGTACCACGAATCACCGCACTCATTTCCGAGTCAGGGGTTTTACAGGTCTATTGAAAACCACGTGATTAACAATCCAAATGTAAACAACAGAGCTCTTCGCAGAGTTGACAGGGAACAAGGGAATAATATAGTCAGGAGCCCCAACATTAATGTTTCGATGACTAATGTAAGGAGTTCAGGGGTGATTAACAGGTCTGCTGCTACTTACAACGCAAGGCAAAATATAAATATCGG
>CAIOOC010000013.1 GCA_903859795.1 uncultured Bacteroidia bacterium | reverse complement strand
TATCAAGAAACTAAATCAGAGTGTTGGTTACAAGAAAACAACCCAGATATAATTATAAAAAAGAATGAATAAAATTAAATTTAAATTTTGATGAAAACGATGAAAAATCTGAACATTGGAGGTTTGAAAATCACTCTGCCGATTATACAAGGCGGAATGGGTGTTGGAATATCTTTATCCGGACTAGCCTCTGCTGTTGCGAATGAAGGTGGA
The DNA here is from genome assembly GCA_903859795.1 of uncultured Bacteroidia bacterium. GTDB lineage: Bacteria > Bacteroidota > Bacteroidia > Bacteroidales > Prolixibacteraceae > JAAFHB01. The sequence goes on along the minus strand of CAIOOC010000013.1, from coordinate 1,601 downwards.
GTTGGGGTTATCTCCCCTGCCGGAATTGGTTTCCTGTACAAGAAACACTCTAATGATTATTTAGAAAACTGCATCTTTGGTCTTACCGAAGAGATCAGAAAAACCAGGGAAAAGACTGATGGGATTATTGGTGTTAATATAATGGTGGCACTTTCAAACTATGTTGATTTGGTTAAAACTTCTATAAAAGAGGGGGTTGATATCATTTTTTCGGGTGCCGGCCTCCCGCTCGATCTCCCTAAATACCTGACTGAGGGTTCAAAAACCCGACTGGTACCAATTGTATCTTCTGCTCGTGGTGCTGCACTTATTTGCAACAAATGGAAGGCCAATTATGACTATCTTCCTGATGCAATTGTTGTTGAGGGTCCAAAGGCAGGGGGACATCTCGGATTTAAAGTTGAGCAACTCGAGGATGAAGCCTTTGCTCTTGAGAAACTTATCCCTGAAGTGATTGCGGTTGCCAACGAGATTGGTCAAAAATACAGCTGTCAGATTCCTGTAATTGCTGCCGGTGGAATTTACACAGGAGAGGATATTGATAAATTTCTTGAAATGGGAGCTGCCGGTGTTCAGATGGGAACCCGTTTTGTTACTACTGTTGAATGTGATGCTTCAGACAAATTTAAACAAGCATATATTCATGCACATAAAGACGACGTGCGTATTATAAAGAGCCCTGTCGGAATGCCCGGGAGAGCCATCTCGAGTGAATTTCTGGATGAAGTTGAAGCTGGTACAAAACAACCAAAGTATTGTCCCGTCAATTGCATTAAAACATGCGATATAAGTACTGCTCCATATTGCATTATTGCATCTCTTTCTGCTGCCTTAAAGGGGAACTTTAAACATGGGTATGCTTTTGCCGGCAGTAACGTCTGGCGTACCGACAAGATTATTACTGTGAAGGAGCTATTTTCCGCATTGCTTCAGGAGTTCCAGGAATATCAAAGCAAGCTTAGCCTTGCACTGGTTTAACAGGATTGATCTCTATACATTATAGAAAAGATGAGCAAGTTGAATTGTTCATCTTTTTTTTTATATTTTTGACCATTAATTTTCAAGAAATCACCATGTTTTAGATTGGATAGTCAGAATTAAGAAATCAAAAACCGATAAATTCATATCACCTGGCCATTCAATCTGACCTTTAAACAAATTATTTACTGATGAATCAATTACGCATGCTAAAAACGAGTTTCCTTCTGATTGTAACTCTTCTAACAATAAGTCACGTTTCACTGAGAGCACAGGATGTCCAATCTCAGGCTATAAAATTCGGAAGGGTTTTGAATCTGATTGATAATTTTTATGTGGATACAACCAATATTACCAAGCTGACTGAACACGCAATCAGTGAAGTACTCTCCTCGCTGGACCCACATTCAGTTTATATCTCTAAAGATGAAGTTGCTGAGATGAATCAACCACTTGAAGGGAACTTTGAGGGAATTGGAATTTCATTCAATATCTATCACGATACCTTGATGGTTATGACGACAATTCCAGGTGGCCCATCTGAAATGGTTGGGCTTCGTCCCGGAGACAGGATTGTGAAAGTAGACGCCAAACATATTGTTGGAATTGGCCTTAAGAATCAG
>CAIOOC010000012.1 GCA_903859795.1 uncultured Bacteroidia bacterium | reverse complement strand
TTCATTTACCTACAGTGAAGGATATAGGGCAGGATTGCTTCAAAAGATCTCCTATAAAGGAAATATCTTTAAAACTTATGAAGGCGAGATGATTCTGAGCAGCATTCAAAGCAATGCCAATGTTGCAATTGCCTCAGAAAAATTTTTCTTCTCGGTCACCGATAAAGCAGTGGCCATTCAGCTTGAAAAAGTTCAGGGAGAAAGTGTTGTTGTACATTACGTCGAAAAAAATGGCACACTTCCCTGGAAAGGAGAAAGCGTATATTTCGTTGACAGCCTGAAAATCAATACTTCACCTGCGGTGGGCCATGAGTTTCACTAACAGGTGGTGGCTGACAACTGGCGACTAGCTACTGGGCTGAATCAATCTTCAATTAAAAAAATCAGTTTGATAGGAATACAGGGTGTTGCGGATTTTATCCGCAAATATATCATTTACCTACCTGTTATAACTCAGTATATATTTACCACTGCCGATGGCCACCAATGCAGGCTCCTTTTGAGGTTGTAATTTATTGGAAACCCCATTTATCAGGTACTCTTTTGTATTTCCCGGCAACACAACTTTAGCTTTCGTTCCGACTGGCACCTCGAGAGTTATTTTCATATTTTCATTCTCAAGTAACCAGTTCAGAACAATTGACCCGTAAGGTGTCTCCTTAGTTGTTTTTGCCCAGGTAACCCCCTGCGGAATCTGGGGATCGACAAAAAACTCTTTATATGCAGGATAATTTTCATCGGGTCGGATTCCACCTACGGCCTGATAAAACCATGAACCTATGCCGTTATAACAGTTGTGAATACGGCTTCTGTCGCCTGACCAGTGTTCCCAGGTTGTGGTTGCACCATTGTCAACCATGAAAAGGTAACCCGGATAATCTCTCTTTTTCAACATGTTATAAAACAATCCTGCCTCATGGGTTTTAACTGCCCACTCTGTGAAAATGGGAATTCCTACCAATCCTGTAGCTATATGCCCTTTGCGGTTGACCAGTATTTCATTCTGAAGGGATTTGACTATCTTTTCAGTTAAGGAATCAGGGACAATCTGCGTCAACAAAGGATATGTCAGATCGATTTGTGATCCGCTTGCATAACTGTAGCTCTTACTGTCAAAGAATGTCTGATGAATTTGTTTCTTAAGTCTTTCATTTTGTTGGGCATACGTCGATGCATCACCAGACTTTCCAAGTTTTTGAGCAATTTTCTCCATCTTCTCAAGACACTGGCTTACTAAGCAATTATCAACCAAATCAATAGAAGCCTTATTCTTTTGATCGACACCTTCCGGAACTGCCCAGTCACCAAGGTACCAACCCCGGTAGTCAGTTTCAGGCCATGGCCTTAATAAGCCCTCAGGTGAATATTTAGCTACATATCCCAGCCATTTCTGCATAACGGGGTAATATTTTTGCAGCAAACGGACATCCCCATAATTTAAATATGTTTTCCAGGTCGCGGTGATAATAAAGCCGCACCAGTAAGGTCCGCCACCTGCAGGATAAGGGCATGGGGCAGTATGGGGCATCCCTCCGTCATCACGGATACAGTCGGCCCATGCCTGTAGCCAGTTCGAATAAAGTGGTCCAAGGTCAAACATGGTCTGGGCAGTAAGGGTCGAAGCATTCCCGTCACCACCATAACCAAGGCGCTCCAAAGTTGGACAATCGACGAGGTATCCGCCAATGCTCAGGCATCTGAGAGTATAAAAAAGCATGTTGTGAATGGTGTTCAGATCACTGTCGGAACAGTGAAAAGTGGCTGCATCCCGAAATCCGGTGTGAATCAGGTAACCTTTGATATTCTCCTTTGCAGGGGCAATGGCCAGTTTACCGATTTTTATATACCGGAATCCATGGTAATTGAACCTGCTGCAAAATACTTCACTCCCTCCCCCTTTGGCAACATACCGGTCTTCCTGATGCTGGTCGACAAACTTGCCCTCTTTATCGAGATGATCGCAGTACTCCATAACCACTTCCTGTCCCAAACGAAGCGGAGGAAATTTTATCTCAGCCCTACCTGTCAATGTTTTACCCATATCTATCAGCCAGGTGCTTTCCCCAAATGCCTTTACAGACAATGTGTTTATCGTTTCCTTTATCATGTTTGGCTCGACAGATTGAGGTGTGACCTGATGTTCCGGAATCTTTGCTATAAAAGCAGGGCTCCAGGAGACCTTGTTTAATGTCTCAGGCGACAGATCTGGAAGGACATTTGCGGCGTCCACCTTTTCACCTCCAAAGTGATCACCCCTCCCGTTTCCGATACAGGTGTATCCACTTTCTTTTGTTGTCCATGTAGAATCAGTCGTAGCTAGCGTATTCCATTTCCCGTTTATAAGTTCTTCCATCCGGGCCATAACAAGTGGTCCTCCATATACAACGCCAGGCAGTTTCGCGGTGTACCACCCTCTCCCCAGCCATATTACAAGGTCATTAACCCCTTCTTTTAAATAGCGGGAAACGTCATAAGTAAGGCTCAATGACCTTTTATTAAACTGGGAAACAGCTGGAGTAAGTATTCCGTCCCCTATCTTGCAGCCATTGACAAAAAGCTCGTGATAACCCAGCGAATTAACGTAAATGAGCCTTTTCTGCGCTTTACCCGACACTTTGAATTGCTTTCTTAAAAGCGGACTTTCAGGGTTTCCAATCTTATCCGGAAGACCAATATATTGAGATTTCCAGTCTTCTCCAGCTAACAAACCAACTGTGAAACCTGTTATACGACTCCACTCAGAAACCTTGTCATTCCCATCCCAGATTCTAATTTTCCAATATACTACAGATCTGGATGAAAGTTTTTTCCCGTTCCATACAACAAGAACACTTTCATCTGAAACTATTTTCCCCGAGTTCCATAGGTCCGCTTCATGTTCGTTTAAAAGTAAACTATCGCTTGCTGCCAATATCTGATATGATTGCTGGACTGTTCCGTTTTTATCGGACCCAATTTTCCAGCTCAATCCCGGAGATGTAGTACCAATCCCTAATGGATTTGTAAGATTCTCACACCGAAGGTCATATAAGGTGAGATTTTTATTGAAATTTGAACATCCGGTGAATAGAAGTATACACAAGATCGGGATAGTCAGGAAAGTTTTTAGCATGATGATTTTGCTTGATATGAGTAATTTTGGTCGTTCAAAAGTAGTATTTAAACTCTAAATAAATAAGCGGGTTTCATAAATTAATAAGATATAAACCCATTGACTT
>CAIOOC010000011.1 GCA_903859795.1 uncultured Bacteroidia bacterium | reverse complement strand
CGCCCATTGACCAATATTCCTCACTGCTGCCTCCCGTAGGAGTCTGGTCCGTGTCTCAGTACCAGTGTGGGGGATCTTCCTCTCAGAACCCCTAGACATCGCAGCCTTGGTAGGCCGTTACCCTACCAACTAGCTAATGTCACGCATGCCCATCCTTTACCGAAATTCTTTAACTATCTAACCATGCAGCTAAATAGTACTATGGGGTATTAATCCGCATTTCTACGGGCTATCCCCCAGTAAAGGGCAGGTTGCATACGCGTTACTCACCCGTGCGCCGGTCTCAAATATTGCTATTCTACCCCTCGACTTGCATGTGTTAAGCCTCCCGCTAGCGTTCATCCTGAGCCAGGATCAAACTCTCCGTTGTATAGAAATTTTTAAATTAGTTTCTGTCCTGACACGGCTTTCATGAACCTTCTTATATTCTCAAAGCTTCACAGCTTACATTCTTGTAGTTCGTTCTCTTTCCTTCTCAATATCTTCAATGAACTTATTTTAATCTCTTTTGTTCATTCACCCTAATTTTTTCTGGCGAAAGTTCGGCAAAGGTAATTCATTTTCTTGAACCGCAATAATAAATTTTGCTTTTTTTAAAACTAAATCCTATTCCCTATTTTCCCTCAAATCTCTCAGTGAACGCCGACCCCATCTCGCTAAAACAGCTCCCTGAAATCGTGGTGCAAATGTAAACGGTTTTTCAATATCTGAAACAGATATTACAAAATAATTACAAAATAATAAATCATTGAAATAATATACTGTTATACAATACAATAAGGCCCACAGAATCTCTCTAAACAGAAAATAATACTATGTGATGCCGCACAAATGTCAGAAAACGCAGCAGGAAAACCGCAAAAATGCCCATTCGAAATCCTAAATGATTATTCGGATAACCAATTTTCACGAACATAAAGTGGAAATATAGACTGAAATTACATATTAATATGATTTATTTATCAAATATGCTATTTTTACACAATCTAATAAATGAGAAAAAAGTGTCTGATTGCATAGTTATTATACCAACCTATAACGAGAAAGAGAATATCAAACAGATAATTCTTAAAGTATTCTCATTAGTTGAAGATTTCAATATCCTTATAATAGATGACAACTCACCGGATGGAACTGCTGAAATCGTTCGGGGATTAATACCCTTATATAAGGATAAGTTGTTTTTAGTTGAGCGTGTAGGGAAATTAGGCTTAGGAACAGCTTACCTTAAAGGATTCGAATGGTCACTCGAGAATCACTATAAATACATCTTTGAAATGGATGCCGATTTTTCGCATGATCCGAATGATCTTGTCAGGCTTAAGCAGGCTTGTATCGAACAAGGCGCTGATCTTGTTATCGGATCGCGCTATATTTCAGGAATTAATGTAATAAACTGGCCTTTAAGAAGAGTTTTGATGTCCTATTTTGCCTCCGTCTTTGTACGTAAAGTCACAGGGATGCGTATTATGGATACAACTGCAGGATTTATCTGTTACAGAAATACTGTGCTGGAAACCCTAAATGCAGAAAACATTAAAATGAAAGGATATGGATTCCAGATTGAAATGAAATTTAAAACCTGGAAATACGGATTTAAAGTTATCGAGATTCCAATTATCTTCACAGACAGGAAAGAGGGTACTTCGAAAATGACCGGTGGAATCTTTGGAGAAGCTTTCTCTGGAGTTATAAAAATGAAACTAGCCAGTTTTTTCAGAACATATAAGCTGAAGCCAAACCGCAAACCAACAAATTAAGGAAATTATCACACAGATTAGCCCAAATAATTTTACCAAGAAAAAGATGAATGAAGTTCTAATGATTCATATTTTTTAGTTAATTTCACTCCATAAAAGATGACAACCACATTAATTCTAAACTATTTTTAAACAATCATGAGAGATATCGTCATCAAAGACGCCAGAGTTATCAATGAAGGTAAAATCCTTAGAGACACCAGTATTCTTATCCGAAACGGCATAATTGAGAAGATTTACAGAGACGAGGTACCCGCCAATATACTGGCTCAGGCAGAGGTCATTGATGCATCGGGCAAATTCCTTCTTCCTGGCATCATTGACGATCAGGTTCATTTCAGAGACCCCGGTCTTACACACAAAGGGGATATCGAAACAGAATCAAGGGCTGCCATTTCAGGGGGCATCACTTCATTTATGGAGATGCCTAATACCATTCCGCAGGCTGTTACCCAGGAATTACTCGAACAGAAATACAACCGGGCCTCAGAAGTATCACTTGCCAATTACTCCTTTTATATCGGGGCTACAAATGATAATCTGGAAGAGCTCTTAAAAACAGATCCTTCCAGAGTTTGTGGTATAAAGGTATTTATGGGATCCTCAACAGGGAATATGCTGGTTGACAATGTGGAAACCCTCTCTTCATTATTTTCTAAGTCAAAAATGTTGATTGCAACTCATTGCGAGGACGAACAAATAATACAGGCCAACATTGCCCTGGCACGTGAGAAGTTTGGAGAAGAGGTTCCAATGAGTGAGCATTCAAAAATAAGGGATACCAACGCCTGTTTTAAATCAACCTCTAAAGCGGTTGAACTGGCAAAGAAATTTGGTACCAGATTACATGTGTTACATCTTTCTACTGCCGGTGAAATTGCCTTATTTGAATCGGGGCCTGTTAAAAACAAAAAAATCACCAATGAAGTGTGTGTGCATCACCTGTGGTTTTCAGAAGCTGACTATGAAAAAAAGGGGACCCATATAAAATGGAACCCAGCTATCAAATCCGCCAACGACCGTCAGGCATTACTGAAAGGGATTGCTGAAAACAGGATTGATGTAATCGCAACCGATCATGCACCCCATACGCTGGAAGAAAAAGACCAGACCTATTTCAAATCGCCATCCGGGGGGCCACTTGTGCAACATTCACTGGTTGCAATGCTTGAGATGAGTCGTAATGGTAAGATTTCGATGGAGAAAGTAGTGGAAAAGATGTGCCATGCTCCGGCTGACCTTTTCGGGATCGAAAAACGGGGATACATCAGAAAGGGATATAAAGCTGATCTTGTAATTGTTGACGCAGCCCGATGGACCGTTTCAAAAGAAAATATCCTCTCCAAATGCGGATGGTCTCCCTTCGAAGGTGAATCATTCTACTACTTTGTAAGTCAGACATTTGTAAATGGAAACCTTGTTTATGAAAACACCAATCCAAATAATAAAGGGACTTTTCATGAAGAGATCAAGGGGGAAAGGCTTACTTTCAACCGGAATCAATTATAGCTTTATTATTCTTACCGCATTCACGCTTATAGCGGTTGCATGTCATTCACCTGCAAAGGAAAAGAAACCTATTGGGGAATCATTTGGGAAAATTATTTATGATACTTATATAATTAATCGTGATTCGACAGACTCATGGGGTGATGAATGCCTGGCAGGATTTAAGAGAGGTGCAATGATTGATTATCTTTTTGATAAGGTATACGATGGAAAAATTATCCCTACCGATTACTTTACCGGTGAAATAATAGGACTCAATCAACTTAAAAATTGGGAAACAGAAGGTCTGTTTCTCAGGAAAAACATAAGTAAGATCCAATTTGAAGAGCAATGGATATGGGATAAAGAGAAATCGGTTATGGTCAAACGGATCCTATCGATGACTATTGCCTACGAGGTTTTCGATAATACAGGAAAATCGAGAGGGCAAAAACCAATCTTTAAATTAATATTCAATAAAGAGTAATTAGGCTACTTCATTAGAAACCGGGCTGTCGTACGGGTTCTTTGTGCGACAAAGACTGTTCTTTTTCCGGTCATTTGCTGAATTACCTCTTCATTATAATACCTGATTGTCAATAATTCAAGACCTTCGTTATAATGAACAACAAATCTGCGTTTTAATTCGTCAATTAACCGGTCAAATCCTCTTTCTGGTTGGTCAATAGCCACTGAGAAATTCATGGCTGATTGTTGAACCAGGTTCACTTTAATGCGGTATTGGGCAAAAAGCTTATATATTTTACTGATACTCTCCTCTGCAATAAACGAAAAATCAAGAGGTGAAATTGTAATCAGGATCAAATCCTCCTTTGAGATAAATACAGGAACGTAGGTCATTACATGATCAATCCGGCAAATAATTGAACCTTCCTTTTGCGGCTCGATAAACGAACGGACATAAAGTGGGATTTCTTTTTCAACCAGAGGTTTCATCGTTTTAGGATGGATTACCTTTGCTCCGTAGTAGGTCATCTCAACCGCCTCGCGGTAAGAGAGCATGTCCAGCTTTTGGGTCACCTCAAATTTATGAGGGTCTGCATTCATGATCCCAGGGACGTCCTTCCATATCGTCACATTTTCACTATCCAATATATTGGCCAAAATAGCTGCGGTATAATCTGATCCCTCACGCCCCAAGGTTGTTGTCTGATCAGTAACCGTTGCTCCAATAAAGCCCTGAGTGATATAGATCCGATTTTCTATGAAATTGAATTGCGAATGGATTAAACTACCAGATAGCAACCAGTCAATATTCCCTTCCCGCCAGGTTGCATCAGTTCTTAATCCTTTACGGATATCCACCCACTGATTTTGAATTCCTCTGAAATTTAGATAAGTGCTAATAATTTTGGAGGATAGGATTTCACCGAGTGAGACGATCTGGTCGTACTCAAAATCATAATCGAGTGATGGCTGTTGTCCTAAATGGGATTCTAAACGCTCAAAATCCGCACTGAAAAAATGGTTCTGATCAGTTGGATGATCCCCTAAGAGGCCTTCAATAATCCGCGTGTGAAATTGTTTTAATCCAATTAAATCAAGCTGTAACTTCTCCTTATTCCCATTAAAATAATTCCTGGTTAACTCTTCAAGTGCATTAGTCGTTTTCCCCATTGCAGAAACGACAATTACAAGCTGATCAGGATAATTCTGTACAATTGCAGCCAGATTACGAACACCTGCCGCGTCCTTCACCGATGCACCACCAAACTTGAATACCTTCATTTTTAATTGGTTGAGAAATATGATTAAGACCAAATTTAATGCACCAAAATTATGAAAACATCATTGAAAAAACCGGCTTACAATCAAAATAAAATCCCAAAATATATTTTGTATCTTTGTTGACCTTAAAAAGTGACAAGTAGAATATAAATAACTACATTATAATTAATTACATGGCATTCATTAACGAAAATTATCTGAAATTAAAAGCAGGATATTTATTCCCCGAAATTGGTCGCAGAGTTAGAGAATTTGCAGCAGCTTATCCCGACAAAGACATAATCCGAATGGGTATCGGAGATGTAACCCAACCCTTGACCCCCACTATTTTAAAAGCTTTCCACGACGGAGTGGAAGAGTTGGGAAATAAGAATACCTTTAAGGGATATGGTCCTGAACAAGGCTATGACTTTCTGCGTGAAGCTATTGCACTTAATGACTATCAGCAGCGTGGAGTGGAAATCTCTGCCGATGAGATATTTGTTTCTGACGGCTCAAAATGTGATACAGGAAATATACAGGAGATCTTCGGAGATAAAAATATTATTGCAATTTGCGATCCGGTTTATCCCGTTTACGCTGATACTACGGTGATGTCAGGAAAAACCGGTGAGTGTCAGTCGAACGGCTATTTTGACAATATTGTGTATATGCCATGTAACGAAGCGAATGGTTTTATTCCTGAATTACCAGTCACAAGACCAGATCTTATATTCCTATGCTTTCCGAATAATCCAACCGGGACCGTTGCAACAAGAGCGATTTTGAAAACCTGGGTCGATTATGCAATTGCTAATAAAAGTATCATTTTATATGATGCAGCTTATGAAGCTTATATTACAGACGATTCAATTCCTCATTCAATTTTTGAAATCGAAGGGGCCCGGAATGTAGCTATTGAATTCCGGAGTTTTTCTAAGACGGCTGGTTTTACGGGAACACGATGTGCGTTTACAGTAATCCCAAACGAACTATTTGCATACGATGAGCAAGGAAACCAGGTTGCTGTAAAGCCGTTGTGGATGCGAAGGCACACAACAAAATTTAACGGAGTTTCCTACCCGGTACAAAAAGCTGCTGCAGCCATCTATTCAGACGAGGGGAAAAAGGAGATCAAGGGTTTAATTAGATACTATCTTGAAAACGCTCGTTTAATCAGAGAGAGCCTCACCGAAGCCGGCTATACAGTCTTTGGCGGGATAAATGCCCCTTATGTCTGGGTAAAAACTAAAAACAACCTCACTTCCTGGGAATTTTTCGATAAACTCCTAAACGAGACAAACGTAGTTGGGACTCCGGGTTCAGGATTTGGCCCGTCCGGAGAAGGTTACTTCCGTTTTTCAGCGTTTGCCGACCGTGACAAGGTGATTAAAGCAATGGAACGAATTAAAAATATATCCTACTAGAAAAAAGGGATACTACCATTCCGGCTTCCCATGAAGTTGTAATAAGTGGTATCCTTTTTCTAAATCCTTCCTCTTAAGAAAGGACAAGCATCTATTCTTAACCTGAACACAACCAAAACCCCAAAACATACATCCTAACATTGTGAGTAGTCACAAATTGAATTTTTAAACACGAAGTTCCGCAGTGCATGCTAATTTAATTCAATCAATGGCACAAGAAATGGCAAAAAGAAACATACGAATCGCTGCAATAATTCTGATTATTTCCTTAGTATTCAATTCTTTGGGGTATTGCCAGTTGTTTTTTCCCGAAGATATGATCAATGTGAAGGGACAAGTAATCGATGAATTAACAAAGGAAGCTGTTGGTTATGTACAGGTTCTCAATATGCGGATTCGCGGAGGGACAATGACCGATGCGAACGGGAATTTCTCGGTTCAGGCAGACCCAATGGATACCCTGACTTTCAAATCGCTGAATTACAAAGACAAAAAAGTGCCTGTCAATACGATCATCCATACAGAAAACGGAGTTGCAAAAATCTCCCTTTCGCCGACAAGGATACTGCTTGGTCAGGTGGAGGTAGAAAGTTCAGGACCCAAGGTAAATATGAATGGAATAAAGATAGGAAAATCGGTTTCTGTTCCGGTCGAGTTACGAAGTGATTATTTTGCATCAAAACCGAAAACCTTTACCGCATTAACCAAACCCTTGTCTTTCGTTTCGTACTATCTGAGTAAAGATGAAAAAGAGAAGCGGGCTACACTTACTGCGATCCATTCGGAAAAAGACTGGCAAATTCTTTCCCTGGTATACAATAAAGATGTCATACAAAAAGTTTCAGGATTTGAAGGGGATGCCTTGGAGGATTTTATGCTCTATTGCAATGCATTTAATGGTTTGCCAATAAATGCATCTACATATGATGTTGAGAAACGGATCCGTGAGCTACTGATTGAATATATCGATAAGAAATCTAAAGAGAAACCACCAAAACTGTGAAACTACCCGAATTTGAAGCTATAATCGATGCGCATCAACGAATTGGAAAATATATTCATAACACTCCCGTATTGACAAGTTCTGCCATTAACCGGATAACCGGGGCAGAATTATTCTTCAAATGTGAAAATCTTCAAAAAACAGGGGCATTTAAATTTCGGGGTGCATGCAATGCAATCTTTTCACTTTCTCCTAAACTAGCATCCCATGGAGTTGGAACCCATTCGTCCGGAAATCATGCCGCCGCTTTGGCGCATGCTGCATCCCTGCGAGGAATCACGGCGCATATCGTAATGCCATCAAATTCGCCGGAAATAAAGAAAAAGGCCGTTGAGGGCTATGGCGGAATTATCACGTATTGCGAGCCGACACTCGAGGCAAGGGAATCAACACTTCAACGCATTGCAGACTCAACCGGTATTGAAATCATCCATCCTTACAACAACATTAAGGTAATTGCAGGGCAAGGGACTGCAGCAAAGGAACTTATGGAGTCCTATCCTGATCTGGATCTTGTGATTTGTCCTGTTGGAGGCGGCGGCTTATTGTCGGGAACTGCGTTATCTGTAAAATCTTTATCTCAAAAATGCCGTGTTATTGCTTCAGAACCAGCCGGGGCAGACGATGCCTATCGCTCTTTTAGAGCTGGTTATATTATTCCATCTCTCCATCCAAAAACAATCGCCGATGGACTTTTAACCTCTTTGGGTGAGATTAACTTTGCGATTATCATCCGAAATGTTGATGATATTATTACTGTTACTGAGGAATCAATTATCCAGGCGATGCGACTGATCTGGGAAAGGATGAAACTTATTGTCGAGCCCTCTTCTGCAGTTCCATTAGCCGCTATTCTCGAAAACAAGAAGTTGTTCAGTAACCAAAGAATCGGAATTATCCTATCGGGAGGGAACCTTGATCTGACAAATTTGCCATTCTGAGACTATATTCTTTTCAACATGTCCCGCAATCGATTTGCAACAAACACATTTTTCACCTAAGTTTGAAAAAAAGAGCCATTGGAAATTAACAAAACAATATTAGGAATTGACCCGGGATCAAATATTATGGGATATGGTGTTCTTCGGATTACAAAGAACAAGGCAGAGGTTGTTGCACTTGGAGTGATAAAGACGGCAGGGTTTTCAGGGCACTACCAGAAACTCAGCCACATTTTCGACCGTACGCTCTATCTTGTTGACGAATATAAACCAGACGAAACAGCTCTTGAAGCACCATTTTTCGGCAAGAACGTACAATCGATGTTAAAACTTGGTCGGGCGCAGGGGGTAGCGATGGCTGCCTCACTCTATAGAAAAGTGCCAATTTTTGAGTATGCACCGCTAAGGATTAAGCAAGCGATAACCGGTAATGGATCAGCCACAAAGGAGCAGGTTGCTTATTTCTTAAAACAGATGTATAACATTGAAATAATGCCCAGTGATCTGGATGCTACCGATGGACTTGCCACAGCAGTCTGCCACTTTCTTCAATTAAAGAATCCCGCATCAGGGAACACAACAAAGAACTGGGAGGAGTTTATCCGAAAAAATCCGGGAAGGGTGAGATAAGTATTTATTCAAGCGAATTCACAGGCTATTTTTGTGGCAATCTCCGAAAATTGATCGGATGTAAATTTAAGTTTGGGCTTCAGAAAGTTAATGTCACTTTCACTGTTCAATGGAATCAGATGGATATGGGCATGTGAAACTTCCAACCCCAACACCGCCACTCCCACTTTTTTACATGGAATTGCCTTCCTGAGTGCCAATGCCACACGTTTAGAAAAAAGCATAAGCCCTGAAAGATCATTATTGTCCAGATCAAAAAGATAATCAGTTTCTATCTTTGGAATCACTAATACATGGCCTGTTGCAATCGGGAAAATATCGAGAAAAGCAAGGTAATGATCATCTTCCGCCACTTTATAGCATGGGATCTCACCGGCTACAATTTTTGAGAAGATACTGGCCATTGTTAAAAATTTAGTTAATTAAATACCTAATTCAATATTTATTATCTCGAATGGAATAATCCCTGAAGGGACTTTAATATCCACGGTATCACCTATTCGTTTACCCAGTAACCCCTGTGCTATGGGTGTATTAACACTGATCTTCCCTATTTTCAAATCCGCTTCATGTTCAGAAACGATTGTATAGGCGGTTGTTGAATTATTCAGCCTGTTTTTTATTGTTACTTTATTCATGATTTGAACCACATCTGTTTCAATCTTCGACTGATCGATAATCCGGGCGCTCGCCAGTTGGGTCTGCAACATCGCAATTTTAGCCTCAAGCATCCCCTGGGCATCCTTCGCTGCATCATACTCTGCATTTTCAGAGATATCGCCCTTCTCAATAGCCTCCCCTATATTTTTGGAAATAGCCGGTCTATCGACATTAACCATTTGCTCCAATTCTGCCTTAAGCTTTTTCAGGCCCTCTGCAGAAATATAAGTAATTTTGCCCATAAGGTAATAAGTTTTGCTGATATTACATAAAAAACAAGAAGAACTCCGGTATACCGGAACTCTTCCAGACTGAATAAATACAAATTTAAAAATATTCTTTAAGAAAAACGCAAAATTCCAACTGAAAAATATTCTTATCTAAATTTTTACGGTTTTAAAACACTTTCAAAGATTGGTTACATATCACATCCGGATGATCTTAGTCTGTGAATTCAAATTGCCCTTAACAATTCAGATCCATTTTAATTATCTTTGCGACGTACAAAAACATATATAATGACTAGTCTAAAGCATATTATCTTTAAGCAAATCGGTATTGCACTATTCATATTTCTAGTATGTATAAGTTGTTCGAAGGATCAGAACTCCTTCTTACCTTCTGTTCGGGTTAATATTCCGATCTCATTTGCTAATTATAATTTCTTAACGATCCCTGGTAATTCTGCTGTTTTCGAGAATCAAGGGGTAAAAGGGGTAATTTTAGTATGTGTAGACCCGGGTACTTCGCAATATTTTGCCTATGATGCCTGCTGTCCCAACGAAAAAGATTATTCAGGAACAGTGGTTGTCCAACCAGTCAAGAATCTTGTTTCACCACCTTCTACAATTTTCAGCAGTGATTTTTTCGGAATCTGTAATATTTGCGGATCAAAGTTTAACCTGATGGGGGGAGGTCAACCGGTTAAGGGACCAGCGACTCATTATCTTCAGAGTTACCATGTAATTACAGGATTCGACAGCCTCACAATTACAAACTAGGCTGGTAAAGTGCAAAATGTAAAATACAAATCCTGAATAAATTGAACATTGCATTTTAGATTTTGCACTTTTGTTGATTTATAATCGACATCAATACCTGTAATATTCAGGCTTGTAAGGACCGGAAACTGCCATGCCGAGATATTCAGCCTGCCTGGTAGTTAATACGGTGAGTTTAACTCCTAGTTGTTCCAGATGCAATCTGGCAACCTCCTCGTCAAGATGTTTTGGCAACCTGTAAACTCCGATTTCATATTGTTTATTCCACAACTCGAGTTGTGCAAGAGTTTGATTTGTAAACGAGTTACTCATAACAAAGGAAGGGTGACCGGTAGCGCATCCCAAATTAACAAGACGACCTTCAGCCAGTAAGAATATCGCATGGCCATCGGGATAGATATATTTATCTACCTGCGGTTTTATATTTATTTTGGTAATTCCTTCCCACTTTTCCAGACGTGAAACCTGAATCTCATTGTCAAAATGACCAATATTACATACAATTGCCTGATCTTTCATGCCTGCCATATGTTCTGCGGTAATAACATCAAGATTGCCTGTAGTCGTGACAAAGATATTTCCTTCACTGACAGCCTCCTCCATTGTCTTCACCTCAAAACCCTCCATTGCAGCCTGCAAGGCACAGATCGGATCGATTTCTGTAATAATCACGCGGGCACCATAACCGCGCATTGATCTTGCGGATCCTTTACCAACATCACCATAACCTGCTACAACAACCACTTTACCAGCAATCATCACATCGGTAGCCCTCTTGATACCATCTGCCAAGGATTCGCGACAACCATAAAGATTATCAAACTTAGATTTTGTAACCGAATCATTCACATTAAATGCCGGGAACAATAATTTCCCCTGCTCAACCATCTGATAGAGGCGGTGAACCCCGGTAGTTGTCTCTTCAGATACCCCTTTAATCTCCTTTGCCTGACGGGTCCACCGATTAGGATCAGCCAGTAATACCTGCTTCAGGATCTTATTCAGTTCAATTTCGTCCTCTGCATGAACCTCCTCATCAAGAATTGCGCTATCTTTTTCCGCTTCCACTCCACGATGAATCATCATTGTAGCATCTCCACCATCATCGACAATTAAGGTAGGTCCGTTTCCTTCTCCAAAATCAAGGGCCCGCTCGGTACACCACCAATACTCGGAAAGCGTTTCACCTTTCCATGCAAAAACAGGAATACCTGCAGCCGCAATAGCCGCAGCAGCATGATCCTGGGTAGAGAAAATATTGCAGCTGCACCATCTCACAGTTGCCCCCAGCTCTACCAAAGTTTCAATCAGCACGGCCGTTTGGATCGTCATGTGCAAAGAGCCCATTATTTTAGACCCCGCCAATGGCTTTTGCAATCCATGTTTCTGACGAAGTGCCATCAATCCTGGCATCTCTTTTTCTGCAATTTCAATCTCCTTCCGACCAAATGCTGCCAATGAAATATCTTTTACCCTGAAATTTTCTGTTTGATTACTCATTAAATGATATGTTAAAACTGTTATTTATTAAAATATTTATTATTCTATAGTCTCTGTGGAAAGAATTTCAAGAGATTTAACCCTGTCTTTGCCGAGTTGATCCTTTAATTGTTCAATTCCATCAAATTTTTTCTCATCCCTGATTTTTTCAATAAAAAAAACAGTGATGTCAGAATTGTAAATATCCTCGTTAAAATCAAAGATATTTACTTCAATCGTTTTATGATCTGCATTTTCGTTCACTGTCGGACGCATCCCAATATTTAACATCCCCTTAAAAAGTTTTCGGCCGGTTTCGACGAGCACCGCATAAACCCCATCACAAGGAACCAATTTATGGCGGTCATGCGTATCTATATTAGCAGTTGGGAACCCGATTGTTTGTCCAAGTCTGTTTCCTTCGACTACCTTACCGGATAAGGGGTATCGATATCCCAGAAAATGGTTCGCCTTTGAAACATTGCCCTCTGCAAGTGCCGACCTAATCTTTGTGGAACTTACAACCTTATTATCAACAACAAGCTGGGATAGTTGTTCAACTTTAAAACCAAGTGATTGTGAAAGTGCTTCAAGAGAATTAAAATCACCTTTACGACCTTGTCCGAAACGATGGTCATACCCAACTACCAGACTGGAGATATTCATCTCTTTGACCAAAATATTTTCTACAAACTCATCATAAGACAATCGTGAAAAGGCTTCGGTGAAAGGATAGATCACCAGATGGTCAATTCCTATTTTCTTCATCAGGAGAATTTTCTCATTTTTGGTAGATAAAAGTCGCAGAGAATCCTCCTGAGGTGCTATAATGATCCGGGGATGTGGTTCAAAGGTAAATACGACCGATTCTCCACCTGATAAAGCGCTAAGCTGTTTCAGCTCAGAGATGACTTCACAATGACCCAGGTGTACTCCGTCAAATGTTCCGATGGTAACCACGGGTTTGACAGCTTTAAATTTTTCTAAATTGTAATGAATTTGCACGCAATAATATTTTCAGGATGTAAAAATAGTCAAAAATCAAATGCTTAAAGTCTTCGCAGCCTATTAAAGAAGATAAAATAGGTAAATGCCATCCTACCTGATTGGTTTTAACAAGGATTTTATACTTTTGTTGACTTTAGAATCAGTTTGATTATGTTTTAATTTCAGGCCGCAAGGACTAAACAATATTAACTATCTACATATTAGATTCATATCCAAATTTTCATGAAAAAGGCATATTATTTTTTGATCATACTTTTCCTCTTGTCTGCATGTGGAAGAAACTCAAACTTTACAATATCCGGACAATTGAATGGTGGTGCAGGGAAAACAATATATCTCAATAAACTACTAATTAGCAATCAATTAATCACAGATTCAATTCAACTAAACAGTTCAGGAGAGTTCAAATTTAAAGGGAATGCATCCTCTCCAACTTTTTATCTTCTAAAACTGTCGAAGAATAGCTATGTTACGTTACTGGTAGACTCTACCGAGAATGTCCGTGTTAACGGATCCTATAATAATTTCACACGTGATTATAAAATTTCAGGATCAACTGGTTCGGAAATGCTACGAGATTTAGACGGCAGGTTTATTAAGGCAAAGACTCAGCTTGACTCGATTCGGGTACTCTATAATTCATTGAAAAACAATCCGGTTTATGCTACCAAAGTTGAAGCTTTGAACTCCCGTTATAATGGAATTGCAACAGAACATTCAAATTATGTTACATCCTTTGTTAAAAGAAATCCATTTTCGTTGGCATCGGTTTACGCATTATATCAGAAATGGGATGAATCCAATTTTGTAATTAATGATTTACAGGCAATGAAAACGGCAGCTTCTGCTCTTTATTCAGTATATCCTAAAAATGAGCAGGTTATCGCATTATATAACAACACACTTCAATTTATTAAGGAGGAGCGAAACAAGCAGCTGGTTAACGCTGTGAAAAATAATGCGGTCAATACACCCAATATTGTTCTGCCTGATGCTGATGGTCATTCAAGAGATTTATGGTCATTGCACGGAAAGTATGTATTGCTTTATTTTTGGTCTGCAAAAGATCGCACATCGAGAATAGTGAATCCTGTACTTTCGGAACTGTATCATAAATTTAAAAGCCGAGGCTTTGAGATCTTCATGGTTAGCGTTGATAATGACCGGGCAGCCTGGATGGAAGCTATTGCCAGTGATAACCTTAGTTGCATCAATGTTGGAGATATGAAAGGGAGTTTTCAGGCAGCAAGCAATTACAACATACAGGAGCTGCCTTTCAATTATCTGATAGACAAAGAGGGAAATATCATTGCGCGTAACCTTCGGGGACCGGCATTAAATCAGGCTTTAAACCAGATTTTCAAATAGTCGTTTTACTATTAATCCACACTAAAAATGATTTTCAATGGTGGAAGGTCAGTTGTTAAAATCAATAGTTAACAGATTAAGGCTTGAAAAATTCTATTTTAGGTCTATCTTTGCCAAAGAATAAATAATCTATAATTCATACACCTGATAATTCATTTTGGACCAAACCAAAAAAATATATTTCGCTTCTGATGTTCATCTTGGGGCTGCAGCACTAAAGCATAGCCGCGAACGAGAGCTGATTTTTGTAAGCTGGTTACACCAGGTTAAAAAAGATGCTGCAATTATTTTTCTCCTTGGGGATATTTTCGATTTCTGGTTTGAATACCGTAAGGTTGCACCGCAGGGTTTTGTGCGTGTACTGGGCGCAATTGCAGAGATCTGTGACAGTGGGATTCCTGTTCACTTTTTCACCGGAAACCATGATGTGTGGGTTTTTGACTATTTGCCCCGCGAAACGGGGATG
This sequence comes from uncultured Bacteroidia bacterium, assembly GCA_903859795.1. Lineage (GTDB taxonomy): Bacteria > Bacteroidota > Bacteroidia > Bacteroidales > Prolixibacteraceae > JAAFHB01. The sequence continues at coordinate 11,542 of CAIOOC010000011.1, read as the reverse complement.
ATCATCCATCACGAGCCCTTTGAGACAGTATTGTTCGGAAAAAAATTCTTCCTCGCCCACGGTGATGATCTGGGTAAAACAGATAAAAAATATCAGTTGTTAACAAAGCTTTTTCACAATAAATTTGCACAATGGGCATTCGCTAAGATACATCCTGATTTATCTTTTAGACTGGCGTTTAGTTGGTCAAAGAGCAGCAGGTTAGGTCGCGGAATTGACGGTCCTGGGTTTTTAGGAGAGGAGCGTGAACATCAGCTTATTTTTGCAAAAAAGAAACTGGAGAAGGAACATTTTGACTATTTTGTTGTAGGGCACAGACATATTGCACTAAATTACCAATTAAACGAGCGCAGCAAAATAATCATCCTTGGTGATTGGTTTAAAGTATGCACCTATGGGGTATGGGACGGCTCTGAATTTAAACTGGAACAGATTATTAATGAAACGCTTACGAAAAGTAAATAATGAATATGAATAAAAAAATTTATACCGTTATTGTCGGTACAGGATCTTTCGTGCCGACCAGAGTGATTGCCAATGATTTTTTTCTGAATGCTGAATTTTATGATCCGGCAACAAATAAAAAATTTGAAACACCCAATTCAGAAATCATTCGCAAATTTTTTGAAATTACAAATATTGAGGAGCGCCGTTATGCAGATGATGATCAGGTAACCAGTGATCTTGCAACACTTGCCGCACGTGATGCGATCGAAACTTCAGGAATTGATCCCGAGACTTTTGATTTTATTCTGGTTGCTCATAACTTTGGGGATATGATCAATGGCCTTGTTCAACCTGATAATTGTCCTGCCTTAGCCAACCGTGTAAAAACAAAACTTGGGATTAATAATCATGCCATATTGACCAATGATGTAATTTCTGGCTGCCCGGGATGGACCACAGCGATGATTATTGCTGATGCCTACATAAAGAGCGGAATGTTTAAACGTGGGTTAGTTATTGGTGCTGATGTATTGTCGAGGGTTGCGGATCCCTATGATCGTGACAAGATGATATTTTCTGATGGAGCAGGGGCGGCTATCGTTGAAGGAGTAGAAAGCGATGTTCCTGTTGGAATATTATCACATTCCAGCCGGTCAGACCATGATCACAATATGCTAAATATGGGATTTTCGGTAAATCTAAGTATCCCTAAGGATCATCAGTATCTCAAGATGCTGGGGTCTAAAGTTTATGTTTATGCGCTAAGCACTGTTCCAGGGGTTGTGAAAGACAGCCTCGATAAAGCGAATCTGACACTCGATGATGTTAGCAAAGTATTAATTCATCAGGCTAATGAGAAAATGGATGAGGCTATACTGAGCCGGGTTTTCAAACTTTATGGCAAAAAAGAATATGATAAAGCGATAATGCCAATGACGATTCAACGTTTTGGAAATTCCTCGACTGCCACAGTGCCGACCCTTTTAGATCTGGTTCTCAAAGACAAAATGGAGGATCATCAGATTTCCAATGGGAACATTATTATTCTTACTTCTGTTGGTGCCGGAATGACAATAAATTCGATTGTCTATAAAGTACCGGAATAATCCGATTATCTAAAAAGGGAAAGGTCGTTTTGCTTTTGCAACACGACCTTTCCCTTTTTAACAAGTAGTTCCGAATTAGCCTGCTTGCAGTCTGATTGCGCTTAACTTATCGATCTTTTCCATCGCAAATTCAGGGGTGATCACAACCTCTGTATTTGATCCGGAAGGCATTTCAAACATTACATCCATAATTACAGTCTCACAGATAGCACGAAGTCCGCGGGCCCCAAGTTTAAACTCGATCGCTTTATCAACGATAAGATAAAGCGTCTCCTCAGGAAAGATGATTTTAATGCCATCCATCTTAAACAATTTCTGATATTGCTTGATAATGGAGTTTTTTGGTTCAGTAAGGATTCTTCGTAATGCTTCCCGCTCCAGTGGTTCGAGATAGGTCAGAACAGGCAGACGGCCTACAATCTCAGGAATTAGTCCAAATGAACGGAGATCCTGAGGAGAGACATATTGCAGAAGATTATTTCGGTCAACCTGGCCGTTTTCAAGGCTCGCTTTGTAACCAACCACCTTTGTATTTAGCCGTAAACCGATCTTACGCTCTATCCCTTCAAATGCACCACCACAAATAAATAGAATATTCTTTGTATCCACAGGGATCATCTTTTGCTCAGGATGTTTCCTTCCCCCCTGAGGCGGAACATTTACAACTGAACCTTCAAGCAGTTTAAGCAAACCTTGCTGAACTCCTTCACCTGAAACATCCCGGGTAATGGAAGGATTATCCCCCTTGCGGGCAATTTTATCAATCTCATCGATAAAAACAATTCCCCGTTCTGCTGCCAGTACATTATAATCTGCGACCTGTAACAAACGAGTCAGCAAACTCTCAATATCTTCTCCTACGTATCCGGCTTCTGTTAAAACTGTTGCGTCAACAATGGTAAACGGTACATGTAACATTTTTGCGATTGTCTTGGCCAGCAATGTTTTACCTGTACCTGTCGGACCTACAAGTATAATATTTGATTTCTCAATTTCAGTACCTTCATCATCTGCGTGCTGATTCAACCTTTTGTAATGGTTGTAAACAGCAACTGCCAACACCTTTTTGGCATCATCCTGTCCAATCACATACTGGTCTAGAAAATCCTTGATCTCCTTTGGTTTTTTCAATTCAACCGCTGTAAGATCAAATCCTTTATTCTTTTTAAATTCCTCGTCGATTATGGCATGAGCCTGCTCGATACAGTTTTCACAAATGTGACCCTCCATACCGGCAATAAGAATCCGAACATCTTTCTTATCTCTGCCACAAAACGAACACTTATCCATTTTTTTCATGCTACTATTTAAAAGTTTCCTATCCGGAAAATTATCCCGGATTTATTTCTTTACGCGAATGAGAATATCATCAATCATTCCGTATTCTTTTGCCTCCTCCGAGGTCATCCAGTAATCGCGGTCAGAATCCTGCTCAACCTTCTCTATTGTCTGCCCCGAGTGGGTTGCAATAATCTGATACAATTCCTTCTTTAATTTTTCAATTTCACGTGCAACAATCTGTATGTCACTAGCCTGACCTTGAGCCCCACCCATTGGCTGATGGATCATGATTCTTGAATGCTTCAGTGCCGACCGTTTACCTGTTGTTCCGGCAGTCATCAGAACTGCAGCCATTGAGGCAGCCATTCCGGTGCAGATAGTAGCAACGTCGCAGTTGATATACTGCATGGTGTCATAAATACCCAAACCCGCATGAACAGACCCCCCTGGTGAGTTAAAATAAATCTGAATATCTTTCCCCGGATCTGATGATTCAAGAAAGAGCAATTGAGCCTGTATTATATTAGCCACATAATCATCGATGGCTATACCCAAAAAGATGATCCGGTCCATCATCAAACGGGAGAAAACATCCATCTGGGCAACGTTTAATTGTCTTTCCTCGATGATTGTCGGGGAGATATAAGCATTTGCATAGATTGATTCGTATTTGTATAGATTCAGGCTGCTGATACCCAAATGCTTCGTCGCATATTTGCGGAATTCATCACTTTCCCTATTCATATTTATACTATTTTAAAAAATAAAAACTTTGTAGTACCAATTTGTTTAACTGATTACCCTGGGGTACTCAGAAACAAATTGCCCTACAAAGTTATAAAAATACACCGATTACTTTGAGCCTCTGGTTATTTTTCAAACAAATCGTCAAACTCTTTTTGTGTAACCTTCTTTAAATCAATTCCTGACTTTTCCTTAATAAGTTCAAGAACTTTATCTTCTACTTTCTTCTCCGCCATCTTCTGTTTCTGCTCCTTATTCTGAAGAATTGAGTTGGCATAATTGTCGAGGTATTCATCAGGAACATTCGACATACCGTATTGCTGGAACTGCATCCGGGCCATTTCGCGGGCCATGGAAGTAATATCAGATTCTTCAATCCTTATTTCATTCTCCTTAACCAGCTTAGTCTTTATAAGTGTCCATTCAAAATCAGCTTTAAAATGGTCAAATTCTTCTTCGATTTGCTCAGCAGTAACTTTTTCGTTAGTCTCAACCAACCATCTTTTCAGAAATTCTTCCGGCAGTTTCATTGAAATTGCCTTCGTGAACACCTCCCTGGCATCAATTGAGAAGCGGTAATCACTTGAATAGACCAGGTTAGCTTCAAGTTCTGCACGGACCTTTTCCTTCAAATCTTCCAGGGTAGTGACTTCGGTTTCTTCACCATAAATCTTTTTGAACAGCGACTCATCCAATTCCGCAGCCTCAAATGTATTGATTGTGTTTACCGTAAAATTAAAATCGCTGTTTACCCCATCAATCTCGTCATCCTTAATTTTCAACAAATGGGCCACTTCATGATCATTCTCCAATGCCAACTTAGGATTAAATTTCAGAACATCACCAACCTTGGCCCCAATAAAGAGATTTTTGACAGCCTCGTCCTTAATGAGTTGAACAGACATTTGAACACCAAAGGATGAAATACCACCCTCCAAAATATTTCCTGATTCATCCAGCTGGACAAAATCTCCGTTTGTAGTCTCTTTCTCCCCAACAGCCTCTGCAACAACATTTTCTCCAAAGCGATTGGTATAACCCTGGATCTGATTATCGATTAACTGATCGTCCACATCGATTTGATAATATGGCAACTTTCCAATTGAATCAAAATCAACATTTATTTCCGGACTTAGGCCAAGATCAAAGGCAAATTCCATTTCAGCGCCACTCTCAAAATCAATCATAGCCTGTTCAGTCAGGGAAGGCAATGGTTCTCCAAGTATATTAAGATTCTGGTCAGCGATATATTTTGTGAGCTCGCGGCTAAGTAATTTATTCACTTCATCAGCCACTGCTGCCTTTCCGTACATTTTTTTAATCAGCCCTGCTGGAACCATTCCCTTGCGGAAACCAGGCATATTGGCCTTTTTACGATAATCCTTTAGTGTTTCATTTACCGCTGGTTCGTAGTCCTGCTTTTCAATAGCAATCCGAACAATGACATTCAAATCATCAATACTACTTTTCGAAATTTTCATACTTTATTCCTTTATGATCCTAAATAACTTTGACAGAGGTTAGGGCTTCCCTTCTGTTTAAACTAAAAAACCGCCTTCTTTCCATTAAAGGAAAAAGGCGGTTTAATGGTCATCTGTGCGGACGAAGGGACTCGAACCCCCACGCCTCTCGGCACCAGATCCTAAGTCTGGCGCGGCTACCAATTACGCCACGTCCGCATTTTTTAGCGCTGCAAATATAGTATTTTTTTAATTGTAAAAATCGGTTGGGGAAATAATCTGAAATTATTCTTCAACGTCACTTACCTTGAGGTCCTCCTTTTTGGCAATAGGCCGTCTCAATTCGAAATTTTGTCCAAGATACAAACGGCGAACTTCCTCGTCTTCAGATAATTCCTCGGCTGATCCGCTATTTAATATCCTTCCGTCATATAATAAATAGGATCGGTCAGTAATTGATAGCGTCTCGTGCACATTATGGTCAGTGATTAGAATTCCAATATTCTTATCCTTCAAACGGAATACAATCTGCTGGATATCCTCCACCGCGATCGGATCTACGCCGGCAAATGGTTCGTCCAGCAGGATGAAAGCAGGATTAATGGCAAGACAACGGGCAATCTCCGTTCTTCGGCGCTCGCCACCCGATAACTGAATACCCGTACTTTTTCGCACCCTCTGAAGGCCGAACTCATCGAGTAACGACTCAAGCTTTTCCTTCTGGTATTCCTTTGTAAAGGTGGTCATCTCCAGAATAGACCGGATATTGTCTTCGACGCTCATTTGCCGGAATACAGAAGCCTCCTGTGCAAGGTATCCGATTCCAAGCTGTGCTCTTTTATATACTGGAAACGAGGTAATATCCTGGTCATCCAGAAATATTTGACCACCATTTGCCTTAATTAGCCCGACAATCATATAAAAGGATGTTGTTTTACCCGCTCCGTTAGGACCTAATAAACCGACAATTTCACCCTGATTCAATTCAAGCGATACCCCTTTTACGACAGTTCTGCTCCTGTAATTCTTGACTAAATTCTCAGCTCTAAGCTTCATTTGTATTATTTATATATTTATTTTTTAAGCCTCAAGAAGTTCATTGTCAACACGTTTCCTTTCAATTCCTTTTGCAAGTACAACACCCAGCTCATAAAGGACAATTAATGGTCCTGAAACCAAAAGCATACTAAAAACATCAGGAGGAGTTATTATCGCAGCCAATAACAGCAGGAGAATATAAGCATGTCTTCTGTAACTTTTAAGAAATCCGGAACTAACCAGTCCCACCTTCGCCAGGAAATATATCACAATAGGCAATTCAAAAACCACTCCGCTACCCAAAATTATAGTTGTAACTGCGCTAATATAAGAATTTAGGTTGATCTGGTTCACAACCTCTGCGCTTACCCGATAAGAACCAAAGAAATGAGTTGAAAGCGGTACAATCAGGAAGTACCCAAAAAGAATTCCGGTAAGGAACAACAATGTACTGTAGAAAACGGCTCCGGTGGCATGTTTACGCTCTTTTTCATAGAGAGCAGGTTTTATAAAACGCCAGAATTCCCAGAATATATAAGGTATAGAGATTATAATTCCTCCAATCATGGCGATACTCAGATGGGTTGAAAACTGCCCTGCCATGTCGTAATTAATAATACTAAAAGGCTGCGTATTTATGGCCAGATCGGGAGAATTAAACCTTTCAGCTACCCATCCAAATACCCTATTCGTTATAAAAGCAGGGTATTTTGGTGCAAAAAGTATCTGGTCCATAATGAATTTCACATTAATGAAAACAACTATGGCTCCAATTATTACTGCAGCGGATATACGAACGAGGTGCCAGCGTAACTCCTCCAGGTGTTCAAGAAAGGACATCTCTTCGTTAGATTTCTCTGATTTTTTTGCCTTACCTGATAGTATTCCCTTAATGGACATGAGTCTTTTATTGAAGATTATATAATAACAGATTGATAAAAAATTACGCGGCAAATATACGATTCTTTGACCCATTTTTAGAGCTCAAAACCGATTCTAAAACTATCCAATGTTAAATTTTCAAGATTTTATACGAAGTTCTTGTTCCAGGCAATTTAATTGATAACTTAGTGGGACAAAATCTAATTGATTTAGGATAGACTTTGACGTAAAATTATGATGGATAAAAAGTCATTAAATGACCAGCTTCAAAAGTACTTTGGCTTTGACCGGTTCAAGGGGCAACAAGAAGAGGTAATTAACAGCATACTAGACAAAAATGATACATTTGTCCTGATGCCTACTGGTGGAGGAAAGTCACTTTGCTATCAACTTCCGGCATTGATGCAGGAGGGGACGGCAATTGTAATTTCCCCCCTGATTGCATTAATGAAAAATCAGGTTGATGCTATCAGAAGTTTCAGTACAGAGGATGGTGTTGCTCATTTTCTGAATTCATCATTGACTAAAACAGCAATACAGAAAGTCAAGGAGGATATTTCAAGGGGACATACCAAACTTTTGTATGTGGCACCGGAATCGCTCACAAAACTCGAAAACATCGATTTTCTAAAGGGGATCAAAATATCGTTTTATGCCATCGACGAAGCACATTGTATTTCGGAATGGGGGCATGATTTCAGACCGGAATACCGTAGGATCAGGCCGATTGTAAATGAAATTGGGCAAGCCCCCATTATGGCGCTGACTGCAACTGCAACTCCTAAGGTGCAACACGACATCCAAAAGAATTTGGGAATGCAGAATGCTCAGGTATTTAAATCTTCATTTAACAGACCCAACCTTTATTACGAAATACGCCCTAAAAATAAAGCTAAAGATCAGATAATAAGAATGATAAAGAGTAATCCCGGGAAATCTGGGATTATTTATTGTCTTAGTCGTAAAAAGGTTGAAGAGATTGCCGAATTACTCCAGGTGAATGGGATAAAGGCACTTGCCTACCATGCTGGGATGGATTCGGCTACCCGTTCTGCGAATCAGGACAAATTTCTCATGGAAGAATCTGACGTTATAGTGGCGACCATTGCATTTGGAATGGGCATTGACAAACCCGATGTTCGTTTTGTAATCCATTACGATATTCCAAAATCACTTGAGGGATATTATCAGGAAACTGGTCGGGCAGGTCGTGATGGTGGTGAGGGGAAATGTATTACCTTTTATAGTTATAAGGATATTCAGAAGCTTGAGAAGTTCATGCAGGGGAAACCCGTAGCTGAACAGGAGATCGGCCAGCAACTTTTATTGGATACAGTGGCATTTGCCGAGTCGTCGCTTTGCCGGCGAACCATACTTTTGCACTATTTCGGTGAAAAATACGAAACAGATAATTGCGGTTTTTGTGATAACTGTCTGAACCCCAAAGAACATATGGAGGGTAAGGATTTAGTCATTATGGCACTGAAGGCTGTTGTTGAGGTAAAGGAACAATGCAAGGGTGAGCATCTTGTAAATATTTTGCTGGGAGTTGAAAATGCGACTGTTAAGTCATTTTCGCATAATACCCTCGATATTTTTGGCGAAGGTGATGAATACGATGATAAGATCTGGAATGCAGTTTTCAGACAAAGTATTATTGCAGGTTTCCTTCACAAGGATATTGAAAACTATGGTGTTCTAAAACTTACCGATCCAGGCAAGGAATTCCTTTCCCACCCCCGTTCATTTATGATTGTCAAGAATCATGATTATGAGTCAGCAGAAGAGAGTGATGACGTTCCTGTAGGTGGGCATGCATCAGGTGATCCCGAACTCTTTGCCATTTTAAAAGATTTACGTAAGAAAGTTGCGATAAAGCAAAAATTGCCACCATTTGTAATTTTTCAAGATCCTTCACTTTCTGACATGTCGATTCAGTATCCTACGACCATTGAAGAACTCCAGGGAATAATTGGCGTTGGTCAGGGGAAAGCTCAGCGCTATGGTAAACCTTTTGTCGAGGTAATCAGGCAATATGTTGACGAGAAGGGGATTGAGCGGGCTCAGGATATGGTGGTGCGTTCTGTTGCCAACAAATCAAAAAATAAAGTCTACATTATTCAGAATATCGATCGTAAATTAGCCCTTAACGAGATCGCAGAAGCCAAAGGAATGAGCCTTGGCGAATTACTTACGGAATTGGAGGCTATTGTAAATTCAGGAACAAAAATCAATATTGATTATTATATCGGGGATGTAATGGATGAAGATCAGGTTGAGGATATTTACCGGTATTTCAGGGAAGACGCAGAGAGTGATGCGATGGAGGAGGCACTGGCCGAATTCGGAGATGATTATGAAGCCGAAGAGATCCGAATGGTCCGTATTAAGTTTCTTGCTGAAATGGGCAATTAATTTATCCCTTAAAGACTGCCTAAGAATGGTTCTGACAAGGGAATCTTAATAAAAAAGGTTGTCTCAGTATCACGTGCCGATTGAAACCAAATCTCTCCTTTAAAATTTTCGATGATTTTTTTCGAGATTGCAAGACCCAGCCCCATCCCACTTGATTTGGTTGTAAAGCTTGGCTCAAATAATTTGTCCTGTAATTCAAATGGAATTCCAACCCCATTGTCTGTAATCGATATATAGGCCCAGTGTTGGTCCCTGTTGAGCTGAACTTTCAAAATCCCTTTGCGGTCCCACGGGATAGCCTGTATCCCGTTTTTTACCAGGTTAATAACGGCTCTTCCCAACTGATCCTTATCGGCCATGACCCTTATTGGTCCATCTGACAATACATTAAAAGAAACTTCAACATTATTAACATTCTCGAAAAGCAGGATTACCTCTTTCAATTTATCTTCCAGATCAATCAACTGGTCATTAATCTTAGGCATTTTGGCAAAATCGGAGAAGGACGAGGCGATAAGCGATAGCGCATCAATCTGTTCAACCAATGTTTTGCTAACCCGATTGAAATAGTCATCAAAATTTTCAGCATTTTGCTCTTTTATTCGTTGCAGATATTGTATGCTCAATTTCATGGGCGTCAGTGGGTTATTAATTTCATGGGCTACCTGCCGTGCCATCTCCTGCCATGCTGACTCCCGTTCGGAACGGGCGAGTAATTTTGCACTCTCTTCGAGTTCATCAACTTTTTTGTTATATTCCCGGGCAAATCGTCCGATCTCATCTTCCCCCGAATACTCAATCTTTGCATTTGCCTTACCCAGCTTTATCCCTTTAAGATATTTTTCTATCTGTAACAAAGGGGCCGTTAATTTATTGCTAATAATCAATGCAACAACTAAACTTATAATTATCAACAATATATACAAATTTGAAAAGGCCACAATAAAATCGGAAACTTGCTTCTCAAAATCATCATGTCCAGTAAAATACGGGACATTTACATAGCCAACCAATCTGTTGTTTTGATTGTAAATGGGGGAATAGGCCGAAAAGAAATTCATTTCTCCCAGATTTTCATCATGCAGAAACAGGGTTTTATCCTCCACCGAAATCGCCTTAAAAGCAATAGGATCAATACGTCGCGACATCAACCCCCGATCATAAATCTCGCTTCTTGAAGTTGCAAAAAGGCTTCCATTTACATCGTAAAGATTTATATCAGCTCGGATAATATCGGACAGGACAACGAGCTGTTCATTCATAAAATCAAGCATCGGTGCATTTAATTCATTCTCCTGACCGATGCGGATGCTTAACTCAGAGGTTACTGAAAGCAATTTCTCATTCAAACTATTTTTCACTGAATTGAGCAATTTATTCGAATTGTAAACCATTAAACCAATTCCAATAATGATTAGAATCCCTAATAATGAAAGGATTAATGTCAACTGAATCTTTTCTCTGAAATCAAGTTTTCTGCTTTTGATTCTCAGTCCTTTCCCGTTAAGAATCAAAACGATGGACCCCAGGATAAAAAACAACAGAAATAGATATGGAAAAGTACTGATCCGTTCATAAATATGCATCTCGGGATAACTTACAATTACATAATTATTTCCACTCCGGTGATATGCACAATGACGGTATCCGTTTTTGGAAAAGTGCGTATATTCCTGATTCATCTCAATATCTGCAGGAAGCTTCATGCTGTACTGAAAGTCGCCGCCCCTGTCGACAAGTTCTCCATCAAAATATTTGGCATAACAGAAATCTCCCTCCTGGCTCTCTCTTGAGCTATGTTCATCCAATAACAGTTCAGGGTATCCTTTTCCTTCAGGAATAACTCTGGAATTTAATTCAATGAATATCTTAATTGGAATGTTCATCGAATTTATCACATCCAGTTCCCCCAGATAAGATATTCGCCCGTTTACCCGATCCATGAAATAGAAATTACTCCCGGACACAATCATTCCCTTTGATTCCCGAAGATTGTTGAAAAATTCAGCACATGGATAATGTCGTTTTTCGTCTGTGATGAATACACTATCATTTGGTGGACAAATAGTTACCTGCAAATTGTAGTTTCTCCAAAATCCAGTAAAATAGTTGTTCTGGAAATAGGATTCAAGGGTTTTATAAGGGGGGAATAAGTGAGATTGAATAATT
>CAIOOC010000010.1 GCA_903859795.1 uncultured Bacteroidia bacterium | reverse complement strand
CTGCCTCACCTGAGATAGGCACAGCTTCCGCAGTAGCAGCCGCTTTGCATGGATATAAGCAAAGCATGGGTTTTGGTATGTTGCTTGATGAAATACACGCGCGCGAAGCTGGGCGCAATATGTTGGGGATGTATGGACTTCTGCCGTCAAAAGAATATTTAAATAAAGTCAGTGCGTCGCCCGTAACTTTTGCCGACACTACGACTCCGTCAGGAATAATGACGAAGTTTCTGCAAAGCTATGGCAGTGTGCTTGATACGTATGCTGAATATAAAAGTTTCTTATTGGGTGGAGAGGGAAGAGTGAATCCCAATTCTGGCCAGACAAGCTTGCCGATAGTATTGTCGCAGAATTTATTTGCTCAAGAAGAAAAACTACATGAGGATATAGATGCTTGGACACCGCCGGCGAGCTTGCGAGTGATAGAAGTCGCCGGCTGGGGACTAGATACCCTCGCGAGCTTTGAATATTATCCAATTTGCGATTTCAATAATCTAGTCGGTTGTAATTACGTCCTAGACGAACGCCCACGCTTCACTGCCGACGGCGACGGCACAGTCGTTGAACCGAGCGCACATTATTTGAGCCAAAATGGAAATGCCGAAAAGTTTTGGGTGAATTTGTTTAAATTTAACAAAGATAAACCAAGTTTAATAAAAAATGACCATGCAAGTATTTTAGAAGTTCCAGCTCTCTTAAGTTTGATTTCTAATAATATTCAAAAATTACCGCTTGATAATTTTCCATATATAAGCACCACTGCTCCTGTAGATAATTCTAATAGATTAAGATTATCTATCCATTCTCCAGTTACTTTAGATGCCTATGATGCACAGGGCAATCATACTGGTAAAATATGTCCTCCTAATTCAGATTTCTGTTATACAGAAGAAAACATTCCGAATTCATCATATCTAGAATTCGGTGAAGGTAAATATTTGAATATTCCTGAAGATCAATTATCTAAAATAAAATTACAAGGCACAGACGTTGGTACATTTACTTACAATTCTGAAAAAGTATTGCCAGATGGTACATCTACTACTTCATCCTTTGTGGATATTCCGGTAACGACGCAAACACAAGCAGAGATAACTACTAGCCAGACGGGCGCGCCACTGCTTGCCTTAGATGTAACAGGGGACGGAAAGACAGATTTTACCATTACTCCAAACAATACTTTTGACCCAATAATATATTTACAAGTCATGAAAGTGACGATTGATTCCCTAGATATTCCGCAAGTGCGAATCAAGGCCTTTGATACTAGAGTAGATAACATTATCAAATCAATTCAGAAGGGCAAGATAGATAAAGCGAAATTAAAAGCAGACAGATTTAAAAACGTGCTAGAGAAGAAATTAGCAAAACCAGACCCGAAACATCCGAAAATAAAAAAGCTATCCAAGACCGACGCTCAACTTTTACTTGATATGTTGAACAAATTATTAGATAATTTAAATTAATATGAAAAAAATATTTATTTTACCTGTGGTAGTTTTTGTTACTTATTTGTTTTTTGTTTATTTTGCAAGTCCGTATATAAACTTTTACAATACAGAATTTTTGCATCCATTATATTGGTTTTTAATACCAATAACTCTATTGTTATTTTTATGTATTTTTCTTAAAAATATTAAACCAAAAAATGTTTTTCTTACCATCCTTGTTTTTGGAGTTTTAGATTCTATTGTCTTGGTTGGAGTAGGCTCAATATGTTATTCAATAGTTTGCTATCAGCGCACACTAGTAGCGTTAGTAACTTCCTCTTTGTTTTCAATCATATATTTCATTGTTTTGTTGGTTAGAAATAGGAAAACTAACTAAAAAGAAAATTTACAAATAGGTTTAATATTTAAACCTATTTTGGGTTATTTTGTAATGGGTTATAAAATATTAGTATAAATGACTAGATCAATCTATACAAATGAATATAAAAAAGTTTTAAAAAAGCTTCAAGAAACACGAAATACTTGTGGTTTTACTCAAGTTGAAGTTTCTAAAAAACTTAAAAAACCACAATCTTATATTTCCAAAATTGAAAGAGGCGAAAGAAGAATCGACATAACCGAGCTCTCAATTTTAGCAAAAATTTATAAAAAGTCGTTAGATTATTTTGTTAAATAAAAATATGACTGAAGTTCAAAATCATGGATTTGTTTTTGAAGATTGGGTGAAAGATATTCTTGGAGTTAAAAATCTTGCTTATAATTATACTCAAAAATGGGACATCCTGGGAGAAACACCAATAAGTGTTAAATGTATGGGACTTACAAATGCTCTTGAATTTGGAAGCACTGTAAGGATTTGGGAAATAAATGAAACTTTTACTCTTGTTGTTGGTAGGTGGGAACAAATTGGATTAAAAAAATTAATTAGAAGTATCGACGAAATTGATATTACTCCAGCAATTTTAATAAAAATGAGAGGTAATATTACACTTGAAGAATTAAAAGATTTTGATAAAAAGATAAAGTCTTTTCCTGCAGGAAAAGAAGGACAAAAGAAAGGAATTGAATTTGCTAAAAAATGGAAATCAGAAAGAAAGGAAAGAATGGGATTATTAACTATTACACATAAAATAGATAGTAAAGGTCAACGTCGTATTCAATGCAATTTAAACTACAAAAACTACATTAAGTTATTTGGGCAACCATCTAAAAAAGTTGAGTTTCGCGGACATATTTTTACACAAGAAATAAGTCATGGTCCAAGAAAATTTAAAGAGAAATAATTTACACTTCAACTTTAAAATCGTAAATGTTTTCTTTTTTTATAGACTTACTACCCACACGACAAGTAATATTTCTAAAATAATCTATTTTTGAATTTATATT
>CAIOOC010000009.1 GCA_903859795.1 uncultured Bacteroidia bacterium | reverse complement strand
TGTTCTCTTTTTGAATGACAGCAGGGCTTCACATATTCCATTTTTTAGGGAAGGGTAAATCAAATCAAACGAAAGATTATTTTTTACATTTGCATTACAAACCATACTTAAAAACAACCGAATGCTTAACTCTTTGAATATCAATATAAAGAATATTGCTTTATTAATCCTAATAGCCACGTTAACAAGCTGTTCCAACTCTTCATTACAGCCCGCCGATTTTGTGAATCCGTTTATCGGTGCGAGTACCAACACCGAAAAAGCGGGTGACTCATCGGGTCTTGGTAAAACATTTCCCGGAGCAGCAACACCTTTTGGACTTGTACAGGTTAGTCCGAATACAATTACAGGCGGAGATAATGGACCAGGTTACAGTTTTGAACACACCACGATTGAAGGGTTCGCTTTTACCCAAATGAGCGGGATAGGATGGTATGGTGATCTTGGTAATTTTTTGGTTATGCCCACTACGGGAAAATTAAAAACCTCATCGGGTCGCAGGGATCATCCTGAAGAGGGATACCGCTCCCGATATTCCAAAGATGATGAGGATGCCAGGGCGGGATATTATGCAGCAACTTTAACAGATTACCGGATCAGGGCCGAAGCTACAGCAGCACCCCACAGCGGAATTCTTTGCTTCACTTTTCCTCAGAATGAACAGTCGCGCATACAGATTGATCTGGCCAGAAGGGTCGGAGGAACCTCAACAGAGCAGTATATCAGGGTATTAGATGATCATACTATTCAGGGGTGGATGAAATGTACCCCTGATGGGGGAGGGTGGGGGAACGGTGACGGCAAACCAGACTATACCGTTTATTTTTACGCCCAATTTAGTAAAGCTATTACCGATTATGGTGTTTGGAGTGCTGCAATTCCCAACGAATGGACCCGGAAAAGAGATGATGTTACCAGCGACAGATACCGCGAACAGGTGGCAAAAGCTGCCATTGAAAAAGGATGTAATGAAAAGACAGGAAAACATCTGGGATTCTATTCTGAGTTCAAAACAGCTGATAGGGAGAAGGTATACCTCAAGGCTGGTATCTCTTTTGTAAGTCTTGAAGGTGCCAAAATCAACCTTCAGGCAGAAATAAAAGATTTCAATTTCGATCAGGTCAGAACAAATGCAACCCGTTTATGGAATAGTGCATTAGGGAAGGTAAAGATCGAAGGTGGCACAACCGATGATAAAACAATCTTTTATACTGCGCTTTACCACACAATGATTGACCCCCGCAGTTTTACCGATGTTGACGTCAGCTATCCGGGTGGAGATGGACGGATCCATAAGACAGATAAATTTATTAAACGCACCATTTTTTCAGGATGGGATGTCTTCAGGAGTCAGTTTCCATTGCAGGATATTGTAAATCCGGAGGTTGTGAATGACATGATTAACTCGCTGATTGAACTGGCTGATGAAAGCGGAAACAAATACATGGAACGATGGGAGTTTCTGAACGCATACAGTGGATGCATGATTGGTAATCCTGCCGTATCGGTGATGGTTGACGCTTTCAATAAAGGAATCCGCAAATTTGATATTGAAAAAGGCTATCATTATGCCAGAAACAACTGCGAAAAGTTTGGAAATGGCACATTGGGTTATTCTGGTTCAATATCCCTAACGCTTGAGCATGCCTATTCCGAGTGGTGTCTCTCGGTCCTGGCCGATAGCCTGGGTAAAAAAGAGGATGCCGTCCTGTATGCCCAAAGATCAAAAAGTTATAAAAATGTATTCGATCCTCAGGTAAAATGGTTCAGGCCCCGCAAATCCGACGGGACGTGGGAGGCGTGGCCCAAGAATGGCCGTCTCACTCAGGACTACGGATGTGTTGAAAGTAATCCTTATCAGCAGGGATGGTTTGTTCCGCATGATATTCCCGGGCTGAGCGCTTTGCTTGGAGGTAAGGAAAAAGCCCTTTCTGATCTGACTGACCTTTTCAGCAATGTTCCTGAAAACATGTTGTGGAATAATTATTATAATCATGCCAATGAGCCGGTTCACCATATCCCGTTCCTGTTTAATCGGCTGGGAGCGCCATGGCAAACACAGTACTGGAGTCGGCAGATTTGCAGAAGAGCTTACCATAATTCGGTTGAGGGACTGGTTGGAAACGAAGATGTAGGACAGATGTCGGCCTGGTATGTGTTGGCAGCCAGTGGTATACATCCTGTTTGCCCGGGTGATAACCGGTTTGAGATTACAAGTCCTGTCTTTAAAAAGGTTACCTTTTCACTTGATCCTAAATATGCGTCAGGAAAGGAATTCAGCATTGAAGCACATGGGAACTCTGCTGAAAATATCTATATCCAGAAAGCAGAACTGAACGGTAAGCCATATGATAAGTGCTATCTGAATTT
>CAIOOC010000008.1 GCA_903859795.1 uncultured Bacteroidia bacterium | reverse complement strand
TTTGCCAAAAGGCAGATGACCTGGTTCCGAAAAATGGAACGTGAGGGTTTTAAGATACGTTGGCTGGACAGTGAACAGCCATTGGAGGAGAAATCGGACAAAATACTTTCCTGGATGAAGGAATAGTAATCCGGTATAACATCTGTTGAACAAAATCATTAAAATGAGCGTTAATAAAATATCTTTGCAAAAAGATTGAAATTTTACCAGAATCAAGGATATTAGATGAATATAATTATCAAAACTGAGGAACAGATCGAAGGTATCCGTAAGAGTTCGAAACTTGCCGGAGACACGTTATGCTATATAGCTGACTTTGTTAAGGAAGGGGTAAGCACAGGTTATCTGGATCAACTGATTCACAAATATACAATTGAACATGGTGCAATACCTGCCACTCTAAATTACAGCGGGTTTCCAAAATCCTGCTGCATTTCTCCGAACGATGTCATTTGTCACGGAATACCATCGGAAGATGTTATTTTAAAAGACGGAGACATACTGAATATTGATATAACGACCATCCTAAATGGTTACTTCGGAGACACAAGCAGGATGTTTATTGTTGGGGAAACATCTGATACCGCATTGAAACTTGTAAATGCTACCAAACATTGCCTCAATCTGGGCATACAGCAGGTACGGCCCGGAAATTATTTGGGAAATATAGGATACGCTATATCACGGTATGCTATTTCTCAGGGATTTACGGTGGTTTATGAGTATTGCGGACATGGCGTCGGAGTAGAATTCCATGAAGATCCACAGGTCGATCATGCCGCACGTAAAAACAGCGGTCCGATTATGAAGCCTGGAATGATTTTCACAATAGAGCCAATGATCAATGAAGGGAAGCCTCGGGTAAAAGTTGACGAATTGGATGGCTGGACCGCCAGAACCGTTGATAAAAAGCTTTCCGCACAATTTGAACATACGATATTAGTAACTAAATCAGGATATGAAGTGTTAACTGATGTCTTAAACGAATATCCAAATTGAATTCCGCGGTAGCCAAATCTACAAATATTTCCTGATTTCAGAAAGTTGAATCATAATTGCTCCGTTAGCTGTCCATCTTTCAAACGGAAGCGGCAGATTAGGCAATTCCTTTATTGCATCTTTAATAACAAACACCTCAATTCCGCGGTCGGTTAATCCGATAACTGCATTATCTACACAGATATTGGTTGTTACTCCGTAGACAAAAACCCGTTCAGGTCTAAGAATCTCCAATATCTTTTCGGTATAAGGATTTCCAGCAAAAACATCAAATGCATTTTTGCGAAGTACTATGTTTCTAAATTGCTCAGGATCATCGAATTCTAAATGTATTGCAAGATCTGCATCCCAATCAATAATTACAGGCAATTCGGGATCGGTTTCCCAAATAAAATGGGCGCCGGAAGTGGCTGCCATACAATGAGGCGGAAACTTGGTGATAAAATCGGGATTTTCAGAGATCTCCTCTGCATTGATAAAATGATAATCACAAGTGTTAATTACTCTGATTCTCTGTTCCTTTGCCAGATCAGTGAGCTGCTTTAAGTTAGGCCGGATTGTTTCAGCCCCCCTGACATACAACTTTCCACCCGAATCGATAAAATCTTCCTGGGTATCAACGTTCCAGAAAAGTACAGAAGAATTACTCATCAGACTATTGTTAACGAATGTTTCAGAACC
>CAIOOC010000007.1 GCA_903859795.1 uncultured Bacteroidia bacterium | reverse complement strand
TTTAAAACTTTTATATGGTTAAACCCGCCATTCATGATGGCTCAATCGATTTAATTGAGGCGATTATTGAGGGTATTCAACGCAAAAAAGGACTCGACATCATCAATATTGATCTCCAGACACTTAACAATACTGAATGCGATCATTATATTATTTGTCATGGGACTTCCAATACCCATGTTGACGCAATTGCACATTCAGTTGAAGAGACAGTTGAAGAATTAAAAAATGAACCTGCATGGCACCGCGATGGTTATAATCAGGCGCAATGGATATTACTCGACTACGCGAATATCATGGTTCATGTGTTTCAGGAACCCATACGAAGATTGTACGATCTTGAAAGTTTATGGGCCGATGGTAAAATTTACAACATAGATGCTGACATTTAAATAATTATGGCTGAAAAAGATACAACAAATAATAACGGGAACAACGTCCCGCGTGGACCAAAAAAACCTTCAGGTGGCGGAACAAAGACCGGCCCTAAGTTTAACCCTATTTACATTTACGGGATTTTATTGATTGCTTTTTTCGTGATTTCGTACTTCACAAACAATGGTACTCCGGTTGAAACGAGCTGGCAGGAAGTGAAAAACACGATGCTTAAAAATGGCGACGTTGAAAAAATAGTTGTCGTAAATAAATCACAATCTGACATTTACATTAAAGAAAGTGCTGTCGAGAAATACAAGAGTAAATTCCCGCAGAATTTTGCTCCTGCAAAAGCAGGACCTCACTTTTATTTCACAATCGGCTCTGTCGATGTTTTCGAAAAAAACCTTGAAAATGCGTTAACCGAATTTGGTGAAAGCGGGAAAGTTACCCTCACCTACGAAACAAGGCATGACTATTTCAGCGAGATCCTGAGCTGGCTTTTTCTGCCACTGGTTCTAATTGCTGTCTGGTTCTGGATATTCAGAAGAATGAGCAAAGGTGGTGGTGCAGGAGGCAATATTTTCAATGTGGGGAAATCGCAGGCTAAGATATTTGATAAGGAATCAAGGGTTAGTACTACCTTTAAAGAGGTAGCAGGGCTGGCAGAGGCAAAACAGGAAATCGAAGAGATAGTCGAATTTCTAAAGAATCCTGAGCGATATACAAAGCTTGGGGGAAAAATACCCAAAGGTGCTCTGCTCGTGGGTCCTCCCGGAACTGGCAAAACCTTACTGGCTAAAGCCGTAGCAGGTGAAGCAGATGTGCCGTTTTTCTCGATGTCAGGTTCCGACTTTGTTGAGATGTTCGTCGGCGTTGGTGCCTCCAGGGTGCGTGACCTGTTCAAACAGGCAAAAGAAAAAGCTCCATGTATCGTTTTTATCGATGAAATTGACGCAATAGGACGGGCCCGGGGACGAAATCCCAATATGGGCTCAAATGACGAGCGTGAAAATACATTAAATCAGTTGCTTACAGAAATGGACGGTTTTGACACCAATTCCGGGGTTATCATTCTTGGTGCAACCAATCGGGCCGACATACTCGATCGTGCTTTAATGCGCGCAGGAAGATTTGACCGTCAGATCCATGTTGAACTACCCGATGTCATCGATCGTAAGGAGATATTTATGGTCCACCTGAGACCACTTACCCTTTCAGATGATGTAAATGTCGTCTTCCTTGCCAAGCAGACTCCCGGGTTCTCAGGTGCAGATATTGCCAACGTTTGCAATGAAGCAGCGTTGATTGCAGCGCGAAAGAAGAAAACCAAGGTTGAAAAACAGGATTTTCTTGATGCCGTCGACAGGATTGTGGGGGGTCTTGAGAAAAAGAATAAAATTATTTCATCTGACGAAAAGGCAATTATCGCCTATCACGAAGCTGGTCATGCCACAGTAAGCTGGTTGCTCGAACATGCACATCCACTTGTAAAGGTAACCATTGTCCCAAGAGGCAAAGCCTTAGGTGCTGCATGGTACCTGCCCGAAGAGCGGCAGATCACAACACGTGACCAGATGCTCGACGAAGTTTGTGCCACGCTTGGTGGAAGGGCTGCGGAGGAACTTGTCTTTTCAAAAATCTCCTCCGGGGCACAAAACGACCTTGAAAAGGTTACCAAAACAACCTATTCAATGGTCTGCTATTTCGGAATGTCCGAAAAAGTTGGAAATGTAAGCTATTACGACTCTTCAGGCCAGAGTGACTACAGCTTTAATAAGCCATACAGCGAAAAAACAGCAGAGCTGATAGATTCTGAGATTAAAGAACTTATCGATGCCGCCTACATCAGAGCTAAGGATATCTTACGCGAACATGCTGAAGGACATAAACAGCTGGCTGAATTGCTGCTTGAACGTGAAGTGATATTCACCGAGGATCTTGAAAAAATATTCGGACCCCGGCCATGGGTGAGAAAAAAAGAGGAAGAGACACCTGCTGCTGAAACTATTAAACCGGAAGAGGTTGAACCATCATTACCCGAGGCTGTTAAACCTGCATCGGATACAGAATCAAAAGCTTAACTTACAGAATTATTTACAGTGGAAAAAGGGTGGACAAAAGTTTATAGTGCCGGCGATGAATACCTCGTATCCATTGCAAAAGATTTACTGGAAAACAACGAAATCGAATCTGTTGTAATTA
>CAIOOC010000006.1 GCA_903859795.1 uncultured Bacteroidia bacterium | reverse complement strand
GTTTCTGGAATTTTTCGTTTGCTGCTTTTTGAACATCTTCCCCCAGGTAGCTGACTTTGTCGGGATGATATTTGAGAGCCATTTTTCTGTAGGCTTTCTTAACTTCCTCATTTGTTGCCTGATTCGGAATTTCAAGAATGTCGTACGCCCAATCTGTTTTGGGAACAAACATTGCTTCAAGTGAGCTGTAGTCTGGATCCGATAGACCTAGAGTGGCGGCAATATGCTTAACCAGCAAAAGTTCATCCGGATGTAAAATCCCATCTGAATTTGCGATCCCAAACAGAAAATGCACAAGTTGCAGTCGTGATGAATAGTCAATGTATTTCCTGATCTGGTTACATACATCAGTTACCGGTATGTTTTGCTGAGTCAGATCTTTAAGTATGATCAATGCCTGTTTTGCACCTTCAGTTCCAAAATTACGCACAAGGAATTCCTTAACATAATCTAGCTCAGATCGGAGTATTTTTCCATCTGCCTTTAAAACTGCACTCACAAGCACCAGCAGGCTAAACATATAATCGCCCTGAGTGATTTGCGTTCTTCTATCAGTAACAGTTGGTGTCTGAGAACTAATTATTTCAGCCTCATCAAAAAAAGAACCCAGGAAAAATCCTGCCAAAGCGCCAAGGGGCCCGCCAAGCGTAAACCCCAATCCTCCGCCAATCCATTTACCCAATTTTGCCATCTTCTCTGATTAATTTATCTATTTTTAAAATCTGGGGGATTAATAAACTCTGATCGTTGTTTTCAATAATATAATTTGCTTTCTTAATTTTCACTCTGTCAGGCATTTGATTTGAAATACGTTGTTTTATCACCTCTTCAGTAATCTTATCTCGTTTTACAACCCGTGATATCCTGATCTGTTCGTCAGCGAGAATCAGGATTGTCTGGTCAAAATCCCGAGCATAACCACTTTCGAATAAGATTGCTGCTTCATAAAGGACATAAGGAACTTCATGGTATCGTTCACTCCAGCTAAGAAAATTTCTCCTTACCGCCGGATGGATAATGTCATTCATTGCTGCCAGAGCATTTGGGTCATTGAAAATTATCTCAGCAACTTTTTTTCTGTCAAGTATTCCATCATTGGTATAAACCGAATTTCCTAAAACTTTAATAATTAGCTGTTTAATATCATTATTATTATTCTGAAGATTTTTGGCTTCCAAATCTGCGTTAAAAACAGGAATTCCCAACGTACTGAAGATTTCACAAACGGTTGTTTTTCCGCTTCCGATTCCACCTGTTATTCCTATTTTTTTCATATTTAGGCCTATTTACGTTCAGTGATATAATCAACCTCCTTTGGAAAGTAATCTATCGAGAGAACATTTTCAGGCTTGCTTCCAAGGGTAATAGGCAATTTAGTCAAGACTTTGGATCGTCGCGAAAAATCAATAACTGCTTTAAAACTGTTACTGTTCAATTTATTGTATTGACTAATTCCAATTCTGCATGAAACTTTTATTTTCGAAGGAAATGTTTTAATTAGCAGACTATCAGGTTGATTAATGATTAAAATGGGGATTTCAAATTTGGCTTCAGTATATTGCTCGACGGCAATGAGCACCGAAACATTGGTAAGTTCACACCTCAATTCAGGCGGTAGAGTGATGGAAGCATTTCGGATAACGGTTTGTGATACATTTTTTAATTCAATAACACTTGTATTCAGATCAGCAAGGGTATCCAGGATCTCTTCAGGACCACGAACCAAAACTAATTCTGGCTTAGATACAGCGGGCTTTTGAAGAATATATTCCTTTGCAAATGTGATATCAATAATTGGATGTATTTTCACCATTTTTTCGGTTACATGACTCACCTTGAATGTCACTGAATCCGGTCTAATGTTTATAATTCCAATTTCACTGCCTATTTGTTTGGCGAATTCCTCTTTGTGATTATTGGTTGAAATTGAATATTTTGATAGAAATCTGTTTTCCAAATAATTGTTTGTTAGTTCATTAACATCCAAAAGTAATGGTGAAAATGCAAGTGGCAGTTTATATCTCAATAATGTGTAGCCGACTGCATCAACAGTTAGTTCAAATTTTTCGGGCAATTTCCCCGTAAGGTCCTTATTTTTAGGGAGATTTATATATTTAACCGGAACCGAAATATGATCCGTATAATGCTTTTCGAGTGAATTAAGAAACCATAAGAACGAAGCTAATGCGAGGCAGACTAAAAAGACAAATGCTTTTCCGTTGCGAATTGCTTTAATTTCTGTTTTAAAATATGCAATTACTCGTTTAAGCATAGATACGAATATTTAGGATTAAGCAAAAAGGCCGGTTACCCAGCCTTTCAGAAATTCTTACAAATTATTGAGTTAGTATTATTTCTGAACCGGAGC
>CAIOOC010000005.1 GCA_903859795.1 uncultured Bacteroidia bacterium | reverse complement strand
TAATGCACAACATTGCTTTAAATGGAAATGGGTTTTTATCTAAGAAATAACTTAATGAGGACAATTCTTGAACCAGATAGCGACTTTATCTGCGACATCCAGGCCCCCTGTATTCAAATGCTTTCACCCGAGGAGGATGAGTTGGCAGTCTTTTGAAAAAAGTCCTATTATTTCACTCGCTTGTAAAGCTTTATAAACAGATCAAGTTCCAAACCTAAATCATCCCGAATTATTTTACGCATCAAGCCTTTAGGAAGATCTTCATTTTTATGGATAGGGACTGTGGTGATTCGTCCGTCAGGATGTTTTAGTCTATGGTGGGAACCATTGATTCGAACTACCTTAAAACCTAGTAGTTCAAGAAAAACAATAAAGTTTTTTCCTTAAATTACCGGCAAATGGGGCATATCTAATATTAGATTACTGCTTTTTTTAACGATACCTGAATCTCTCGAAAACCGACAAATTTGTTGATTTCGGAGAGCTTTTCCTTTTCTACCTCAATACACATCTCTATAACTTCCTGAATGTTAGCTAACGCCTCATCGATTGTTTTCCCGTATGAGTGGCATCCGCTAAAAACAGGACAACTCACGATATAAATATCATCTTCGTCCTGTTCAACAAGAATTGGCAGATGTAATATTTGAGTTGTATCTTTTATCATTTTGTTCCTGAGGTTTATTCCTCTTTCAATAGATGTAATACAAAGATAAGAAATAATCGTTGTCACTTTTCGGATTTTGATTCAAAACAACTATCAAATCTAAGATCCTAATAGTAAGTTAACTGTTTTACTTAACTTTGCCTTGTAATCCTGAATTTAAATAAATGAATACAATCCTTGAAACTGATCAAGACTTTATTTGCGACATCCAGGCTCCCTGTTTTCAAATGCTTTCGCCTGAGGAGGTGGAGCTTGTACGGGGAAGTAAGACACAGGTGCGGTTTCGGAAAGGGGACCACCTGACCAAACAGGGTGCCTTTGCATCGTATGTTTTATTTATAATCAGTGGTCTTGCCCGGCAATATGTGGAGGGTGAGCGCGATTACAACCTCAGGATTATCAAGCCGGGTGAATTTGTGGGACTTTCGGCGGTATTCACTAAAAACACATTTAATTATTCATCCATTGCATTGACCGATTGCCAGGTATTTCTGGTTGAAAAAGATACAATCACCACCGTGATGAAACAAAACGGGATGTTTGCCTTTAATATGGTGAAACGGTACAGCGATCAAAATTCTAACCTGTTCGATACCTTAAGGACAGTCCTTTATAAGCAGATGAACGGGCGGATCGCAGAGACGCTCCTCTACATTGATGAATTTAAACCGGAGAACCCGAATATCTTTCAATTGCTTTCACGGAAAGACATTGCCGATTTTGCGGGTATTTCTACCGAAAGTGCTGTGAAACTGCTCAAAAGTTTTGAAAAAGACGAACTGATTGAGCTGCATGAAAAAGATATCCAGGTTATCAACCGGAACGGATTAGTTGAAATAAGCAGGAAAGGGTAAGCGCTTCCCAATTGAAACTGGCAAAATGACCGATAACGATATTATAGCACAAATCTTACAGGGCGACCGGAATTTGTACCGGAAACTTGTAGAAAAATACCAACCCATGGTATTTCGCACCTGTATGGGCTTTTTGCATAACAAGGATGATTCCGACGATCTTACCCAGGAGATCTTTATACAGGCCTACCAAACCTTATCGGGATTTAAAGGTGATGCCGGCTTTTCCACCTGGATCTACCGGATTGCTGTCAATGCTTCACTCAATAAAACACGAAAATCTTCCAAAAGCCTTTTGGTGCAGCGGTTTGAAATGGTCTTCGGAAATTCAGGAAAGCAAGAATATTCCTTTCCTATTCCCGACTCCGAGAATCCCGAAAATATTTTAATCCTCGATGAGCACAGGGAATTGGTTCAGAGGGCCCTGGAAAGCTTGCCTGAAAATCAGCGTACTGCCATAGTACTGAGTAAATACGATGATTTGTCACAGAGACAAATTGCGCAGATCATGAAGACTTCTGAAGGGGCAGTGGAAGCCCTGATACAAAGGGCCAAAGCGAACCTTCGCGAAAAATTATCGGCTCTTCAGAAAAAAAAGAAAAAATAGCGTAGGAAAAATAGATGTTTTGTTTCTAACCATTAAAGTCAATTAAAATGAACTGTCAATTATGTCAAAAAGAGATGGATGCTTACCGAGGGGGAACATTGCCCGAAGGTATCAGGATTCAGGTTGAAGCTCACCTGGAGAGTTGTGACGCTTGTGCCCAAATGAATCAGCTGATTTTCCTTTCAGACAAAGTAATGGATGAAGAAAAAAACTTACAATCAAATCCATTTCTTGTGACAAGGATTATGGCAGGAATTGAAGACCTGGCTCCAGGCTACGAAAGTTACCACCCTGTTTCCGTTTTTCAGAAAGTGCTAAAATCAGCGATAGTCGCAGTTTCACTTGCAGCAGCCATATTCATCGGAGTTGTGGCAGGAAATCTTTACAAACCCGCGACACCTGTCAATAAAATTCCTGTTGAAATGGTGTACCTCAATGATGCCGCTCTTGAATCGGTTGATCTGCTTACAAACTAATAAATTAAACAGTGATGAGAGCAGATACAAAACACAGCATACTGATTTGGTCAATTGTTGCACTTTTATTAATGAATATTTCAACACTTGTGACCATCGTTTACCATCAGCACCAATCCGCTGAGGCAAGGATGAATCCGGTTGCAGATCAGAAACAACTGGAAACTAATGCTGAAAGGTTCAGTGGTCGCTATTTCCACGACCAGTTAAACCTGAACAGCGAACAAACGGACAAATTCAGGCTACTCAACCCTGCTTTCAGGCCAAAAGCACGGCAGATTACCATTGAATTAGCCCAAAAACGGAAACAAATGCTTATTGAAATGTCAAATGCCCAAAGTGATACCTCAAGGTTAAATGCAATATCCGATTCAATCGGCTATTTGCACAGCAATCTTAAGAAGATCACATACAAGTATTACCTCGACATTAAAAGCTTTTGCAATCCGGAACAGCAACAAAAACTTGAAAAATTGTTCGACGAGATGTTTACCAATGATGCACCCATGGGATTCTCCGGTAACGGCAAACCTGGTGGCTGGCAACATGGAAAGCAATTAAAAAATTGACTTACAAACAATTAAAATTTTAGGAACATGAAAACAAAACTTTTTTTAACGGGATTAGCCCTGGTCGCAGTAACCCTCTTTTCCGCGGCACAGAATCCTGCCGGTGGAAAGGGAAGCTGCAAAGGGGGCTGTAACGGAACAAACAAGTGTTCTGCTTTTGTAGACAATAACAAAAATGGAATCTGCGATACTTACGAAAACCGTACACCCGGTAATGGAACAAAAAATGGAAACTGTAATGGATCCGGAACAGGAGTATGCAAAGGGAAGTCCACCACTGGTGCCAATCAGAAAGGGGTTTGCAATAATTCAGGAGCCTGCACAAAAAAGTAAAGACCACTCGTTCATGTGCAATTAAAGCACAAAACTCATACCTATTTTATCCGATATAATTAAATGCCAGTTGTTTAAAAAATCAACAAACAATTGAATGGGATAGTTATGTTCAATTTTTAATAAAAATTCAAAATAAGATGAAAACAAATATGAAAACTTTAGTATTGATAGGTGTTTTGTTTGCTTCCACATTGGCATTATCATCTTGCCAAAAAGAAAACATGAATAGTGAAAATGCACAATATGCCAGTCTTTTAGATGTAACAGCAGATGGAACGACTTCCGTGATTGAGGCCAATTTAAAATCGGCAATGATTACAACCACTTCTTTAACCGATGGTGAACTAGCCTCGCTGCTGAAAATGAAAGAGGAGGAAAAATTAGCCCGCGACGTATATACAGCACTTAATCAAAAATGGAATAATACCATTTTTTCACATATCTCAACAGCCGAGAGTAATCACCTCAATGCGATAGTTCTCCTTCTGACAACCTATGGGGCTGATGCAACGGTTGGTGAGCCGGGGGTCTTTGCAAATGCCGAATTTCAGACGCTCTATACCAAATTAGTTGCCGACGGTTCAGCAGCTATCGAAGAGGCCTATAAGACCGGAGCTTTGATTGAAGAAATGGATATCTATGATCTGAATCAATCCCTTAGCAGTGTGACCAATGCAAATGTCAGCCTTGTATTTGAGAACCTGGTCAAAGGTTCACGCAATCACCTCAGAGCTTTTAATCGCCAACTGACTGCACTTGGTATCGTTTACACTCCGGTATACTTAAGTCAGGGTGACTACGATCTGATTGTCAATTCATCCATGGAAAAAGGGAAGCAATACCGAATGAATGGAAACGGCCAGGGAGATGGAAACGGTAAAGGTCAAAAGGGTAACGGCAATCAGGGTAATGGAACGTGCGTAAATTAAAAATTTAAAAATGTAGTCTTAGAGTCTGTAAAAATGACTCTCAGACTACAAAATTTAACCCTGGAATATAAAACCAAATTACTGAAAATAATTCTATGTTCAAATTATCCTCACAATTCTTCCTCTTAGCAACTATAGCCTTTCTGGTCAATATCAATAGAGGATTTGCAGCGCCAAATTATACGATAAGCGGAGAAGTCCGGGATGCAAAAAGTGGAGAAGCGCTGATCGGAGCCGCAGTATATCCAGCCGGGTCCCCTGCAAAAGGGGTGGCAACAAACGCTTATGGTTTTTTCTCAATAACACTTCCGGAGGGGACTTATGACCTGACAACCCAGTTTGTCGGATATGAACGGAAGGTTCAATCCATAAACCTGAATCAGAATATGCGCATAAATGTTGACCTTAAG
>CAIOOC010000004.1 GCA_903859795.1 uncultured Bacteroidia bacterium | reverse complement strand
TTCTTGGCAAAGTTAAATTCAGCAATATTTCGCTGTATTTTGAGATCTTCATCCAATAATGGGGTAAAGGCGAATTTATGATGAAAATCGAACTTCCAGGCGAATATATCCTCAAAGCTTTCGTGCTGAGGATGAATCTTATAAAAGCGATATAAATCACGTATATACTGACTTATAATTATTTCAGCTTTTTTATCAGGTTGTAGAAATGACCCCTCCTTTCCAAGTTCATCCATTTGTTCAGATTCAGCTTTAAGAGAATCGGAAACCATCTTTTTGTAATCCGGAGGAATATTCATAATACTGAAGTAAAACGAATATTTATCCGAATTGCAGAGCATCGGAGATTTCATGATTAACTGTGTAAATGCCAGATCTTCAGTGGAGTCTTTATTGATTGGATTTCTTTTTATTTCAGGGTGATCTGGAGTAAAGGGGAAAAACCAATTTCCCAGTTCGCTGAAAAAGGGAAAATGTTTAAGCATAGAGAATGAACTTAAAAATACATCTGCCCCTTCGAGCTGCATTTCGGTGAGTTCTTCCATCTTCCCAACTAAACCAGGAGCATCTTTAAGTATCTCCTGCCATTCAGGGTTCTTATCCTCGGTGAGCCCCTCACCCAAAAGGCTCTCTATGCTCAGTTTATTACGCAGATTTGGACTGAGTTTTATCATCTCCGGGAATATTTCATCCTGAAGCTTTCGCTGTATTTTTTCTGTCTCCTTGCTTCTTATAAACTGAAGAATCGTTTTCTCAAAATCAGACCTGAAACGGGTGTCTTCAATAAAAATTTGAAGTCTTCCGGTAATAGCGTGGAAAAAGGGCATTCGCTGATCATAGTAATAAATGGCTATAATTAAGCCAATTAAGGCCCGTTTGCTTACCTCTTCATCCGGATCTTCGTAGTAGTTAAAAAGTAGTATGATCTTATGTTCATCGAAATGACGCATTACACTCAAAGTAAGTCCCGTGACGACAAGCGATTTTTCATAATAAGTGGATGCCGGATTTTTCATGAATGATTCCAGAAATTGGGAATCATCACCTGTCAGTCGATCTGTAAACCAGAAATGGTAAAAAATCGTAAAAATCTTTTGCAGATGAATTTCCACTTCTGCGCGGGTTTCATTGCTCTCAGGTGAATCAGCTGTGATTAGTGTCCTCAATTCCTTTTGGACAGAATACTTTTCAAGGTCATTAGAAAATCCTTCGAAATTCGTAATAAAATGTTTTGCAAAGCCCCGTTTCTTTTGATATTCAATAGTCTGAGAATACTTCATCCTCAGGTTTTCATAGGTGCCGTCAGCAAGCTCAAAAGTGGAAATCAATAAATGCTGATAAATCTTTTGCCTTTCGGGATCGTTAATTCCTTCAACCGTGTATTTGAGCATAAATTTGTAATTTTGCTCCATTGTCATGTACTGGTCACGGAGTTCCGCAAGTCCTGTTACTGAAATCAGTTGTTCGAGAAGATCAAATGCAGGCTTTAGTTTTCTTTCTGACAGCAAATTACAAATTTGATTATATTTATCTTTTATCTCTTTCTCAGTCATCTTTGTTTCTGAATTACATCTACATCAAATTTACAAGAAAAATCGGTTTCAAGCAACTATTGCTAGCGAGGTTTGTTTTCTTCGGAGATGAATTTTTATCTTTGGAAAATTATTACCCACTGTGATACCATGACAACAACATTCAGGAGTAAGGAGATTAGCTGGTTATCTTTTAATGAACGTGTTCTTCAGGAAGCCTCAAGGCATGAAGTTCCTCTTATTGAGAGACTTAAATTTCTTGGAATTTATTCCAATAATCTGGATGAGTTTTTCAGGGTGCGTGTAGCAATTTTGCGACGTTTGGCTATGGTAGGACAACTGACACTAGCAGAAGGGGGAAACCCACGTGAAGTATTAAACCAGATTGAAGATGTTGTCATTCAACAGAGTTCAAAGTTCGAAGAAATATACAATCAGATACTTGAGGAGTTGGCCGCTGAGAATATTTTCATTGTCAACGAAAATCAGCTCACCCCTGAACAGGGGCAATTCGTAACCCATTTTTTTAAAAGAGAGGTGCGTCCCCGGATTATGCCTATCATACTTAAGAAGGGGAGCAAGATGCCGCTTTTAAGCGATGATGCGATCTATCTTGCTGTTGACATGGAAAAAAATAAGAAATCGGAATATGCCCTGATCGAGGTTCCAACCGATTCCCTTCCGCGATTTGTTAAAATTCCCTCCCAGGATCATAAGACCTATATTATACTTCTTGAAGATGTTATCCGGTACGAGCTGGATGATACCTTTTACATGTTTAATTATCATAAGATCAGTGCGTACATATTCAAACTTACACGTGACGCTGAACTCGACCTGGATGATGATGTAGCCGAAAGCTATGTTAAACTTGTCGCAAAGAGTATAGTTAAACGCGGGAACAGCGCCCTGGTCAGATTTGTTCATGAAAAGGAGATCCCCGATAATTTACTCAATTTTCTTCTCGTTAAACTTAATTTTAAGAAGGAGGACGTTGTTATCGCTGGGAGCCGGATCCATAACTTTAAGGATTTTATGGGATTCCCGCAGGTAGGAGCGGAACATCTTTATTACAAGCCAGTTAGTCCGGTAAGACATAAAAAGATTTTGCACGGACAAACCTATTTGAGCAGTATTAGTAAAGGTGACATCTTATTTCATTTCCCTTACCATTCCTTCTTTCATTTTATTGATCTCTTGCGTGAAGTGTCGATTGACCCGAAAGTGACCGAAATTAAGATGACAGGGTACCGTATGGCCCGTAACTCTCATGTTATAAATGCGTTAATAAATGCCGCCCGGAATGGGAAAAAAGTTACTGTAATGCTCGAGTTGAGGGCCCGGTTCAATGAACAGGATAACATTGAATATGGAAACA
>CAIOOC010000003.1 GCA_903859795.1 uncultured Bacteroidia bacterium | reverse complement strand
GGTAAAGAATCACTGTGACCAACGGTATGACCATAAGGTTAGCCAGTAGAAACCAGGTAGGGAACTGGTGAAAGTAGTGTAACAGAAAAGGGATTGTCCCGATCTGAGCTGCAACTGAAACGGTAATCATTATCCAGATCTGATCGGGAACCCAATATTTGAAGTAACACAATCCATATAAATAAGGGTGGAAATAGACGATTGAAAATACAGCAGCATAGGAGAGCTGAAACCCCACATCGTAAACCAGTGAAGGATTAAAACAGAGTAACACAAAAGCTGAGGCAGCGAGTGAATTGTAAATATTTGCATTTCGACTCAGGCTTTTACCGATCAGGATGAATGTAAACATCGCTGCGGCCCGGAGCACCGAAGCCGAAAGTCCGGTAACGAAGGCATAACCCCAGACTCCGGCAAGAATTAACAGTGTTTGGATTATGATTCCCCATTTTTTGCGATTGAGAAACCTAAGGAAAAATTCGAGTACCACAAAGATGATGGCAACATTCATTCCCGAAACAGCAAGTACATGGGTTACCCCTGTTTTTGAAAAACTTTGGGTGGTTTCAGGCTCAAGTTCTTCCCTTGCACCAAGTGAGACTGCCGATACAAGATGAAGAACTTCGCCCTTGAGCCCGCAGTTTTCAATGATCTTAAGCAACCGGTCACGTATAATCAGCGATTCTTCTGCAAGATTTGGCCTTCGTTGTCCGGCTAAAAAATGGTAATCTTTATTCCTGATAAAAATCCGGTGCCCGATCTGATTTCGGATTGCATAAGCCTGGTAGTCGAATTCAAAAGGGTTACCTGTTTTTCTAAGCTGTACCGGTTTACCGCGAAACCACACGACAAATCCGGGCTTAACAAGAGACAGCGAATCTGCTTTTTCGAAATAGGCAAGTACCTTGATTTTCGGTTCCAACAGTCTGATCACCGCCCGATATGATTTTTCTTTTTCAATGGGATATTCATCCACAACAGCGAAATATCCCTTTTCGGGCAAAGGTTGCGGAACATACCGGAGATCAGTGGCAATAAAAAGTCCAAGAAAAAGAAAAGTAGGAATAAGGATAGTTCCGAACAACGATTCCCTTTTGTACGTTACGTTGACAAAGTAGGGGAGGAGAAGTGAAAATGCGATCGATAAAGTGAGAAACAGCCATTTTAATTCAGGTCTGAACAGATCGCCGAAAACAATTCCTGCAATAAAAGGGACAAGAAGCCTGATAAACGGTGCGCTGTGCAGCCTATCGGTGAAATCGCTCATTCAGGGGAATTAATTGTCTCTTAAATTTACGAAATATCAGGATGATTTTACCTGAATTCCGGCCGATTTTTTAAACAATTATTGCAATTTTAAAATTATCCTGGCTATACCCCGATCGCTAAAAGTTCCGTTCCCAGTCGGTGTAAACCCTCTTCGATCCGTTTGTGCTGTGCAGGACGGGGTTTACGCATTCCAGAATCATTATTTTCAATACTTGATTCAACATGAAATGCAATCGCCTCCTTTATATTCTTTTTCATTTCAGCAAGTGTCACAGCAGTGCTAACACACCCTGGTCAAATTGGAGCCTCAGCACAAAAGTTATTGCCTGTATAATAGATGTCTATAATTACATTTCCCATGAATTAATTTATTTTACCTGACCTATTTTAGCCCTGCTTGTTTTAGTATTGAATTTACAAGAAAACTTTCCAAATCATCTCTCTTACCTTTTTTCGCATGGTAATCCAGATTTTGTTTTATAAAGATAGTG
>CAIOOC010000002.1 GCA_903859795.1 uncultured Bacteroidia bacterium | reverse complement strand
TGTGACAATTGGGTATGGAACTGTGAAAAAGTCTAATTTGACCAGTTCAATTTCTAAGATTACAAGCGATGCTATTCAAAACAGACCTGTTTCTACTTTAAGTGAGGTATTTCAAGGCCAGCTGGCTGGTGTTAATGCGCAAGCTACCAGTGGTGGTATACCGGGTGAGGATCTTACGATACGAATCCGTGGTATCAATACAATTAATGGGAACAGCAGTCCTTTGTATGTAATAGATGGCGTTCCCCGCGATAATATGAGAGATATCAATCCTTCAGATATTGCTACTATTCAAATATTAAAAGATGCTTCGGCAACTTCAATTTACGGATCACGCGGTGCAAATGGGGTTGTACTGATAGAGACCAAGACTGGTTCCGGCAAACCGACTATAACTTTCGATTCTTATTATGGTCTCCAGACACCTGAGAAAAAGCTTGATCTTATGAGCGGACCCGAGTGGATTGCATACCAAATGTATTACAGAAATGTATCATACATCCGCACCGGAGGTAAGATGAGTGATCCTATGTCCTCAAGACCTTCTGCTTTACAAATTCCAGACTTCTGGAAAACGACAACTAATTTTACAGACTGGCAGAGCATAATATTGCGTACAGCTCCAATTCAGAATTATGAAGCTTCTGCATCGGCAAGCAATGATATGGGTAGTATTTTCGCGTCACTTGGTTACCTGGATCAGCAAGGGATCATAAAGGCTACAGAATACAACCGTTACAATATACGTATGAATGGAACCTTGAACATTGCCAAGAATTTCAAGGTAGGAGTTAATATGTCATTCTCAAATTCCACTCAAGGTGAGGGAAGTGCCAATTTAGGTGATCGCCAGGGAAAGGACTCACCTGTTCACCATGCCCTGATGATGTCTCCGTTATTGGCCCCGGGTGCTACTGTAAGAACGGCAATCAATAAGTTTACAGGGGTCCCTATATCAACAGTAACCTCTGATGATTGGGGTGCTAACTGGATTGATCCACTGGCTCAGTTGAAACAAACTCTTGACGAATCAAAAACTACACGATTACAAGCTACCTTATGGGGTGAGTGGAAAGTGCTGCCATATTTGACGTATAAGATACAATATAGCAACAATTATGATGGGATAACCTACGATTACTTTCAACCGGCTTCCGTGAACAGAAACGCTTACCTGTCATCGGGAAACAGCTCCTCCTCACGCTTAAATGATCACGTGCTCCAGAATATCCTCACTTTTGACAAGCAACTTGGATCACATCATTTAAATGTGCTGGCAGGACAAAGTGCTGAGAAACAAAATTATTATATTGCAAATTTAGTAGCTTCCGGATGGCCTTATGAAAATATTACCACCCTGAATGTTGCTTCAACTGCAGTAACTGCAACCACACAAAAAACAACCTACACAACCGCTTCTTTATTTGGTCGTGTAAGTTATGAATACATGGACAAATATCTTTTCACTGCCAGTGTACGTCGTGATGGTTCCTCTCGTTTCGGGGCTGATGCCAAATGGGGTACATTCCCCTCATTGTCAGCAGGATGGAAAATTAACGAGGAGAATTTCATGAAAAACGTCAAGTGGGTTAATTTACTTAAACTACGCTCTTCTTTGGGAACTTCGGGAAATGACCGCATTGGTGATTATTTTTATTTATCTCAGTTAGGTACCTTCTACTCGGCATTTGGTGGAACAAAACAAATAGGAGCAGCAGCTTCCAACATTGCAAATCCTGATTTGAAATGGGAAGAGACTCATTCGTTTGATGTCGGTTTTGACCTGTCAGCGTTGCATAACCGGGTGCAGTTTAATTTTGATTATTACAGGAATGATACCAAGAATCTGCTGTTTAATGTTCCGGTACCTTACACAACCGGATTCGAATCAACCCTGACAAATATTGGCAAGGTTCGTAATAGCGGATGGGAAGTTGATCTTACCACTCATAATATTGACAGAAAATTTAAATGGACCACCAGTTTAAATTTATCACAC
>CAIOOC010000001.1 GCA_903859795.1 uncultured Bacteroidia bacterium | reverse complement strand
TTGTGATAACTGATGTTGAATTAAATAATGTTGCA
The DNA here is from genome assembly GCA_903859795.1 of uncultured Bacteroidia bacterium. Lineage (GTDB taxonomy): Bacteria > Bacteroidota > Bacteroidia > Bacteroidales > Prolixibacteraceae > JAAFHB01. Next base: position 3,177 of record CAIOOC010000001.1, on the reverse strand, counting down.
AGATCCGCTATTAGAAATATGGCATTTGCTGAATTTGCTAATATTGCCTGGTCGAAAAACCTTTCTTTAACGCGCGAAATAAATAGTGAATTCAGCAAACTGCTTTCAGCGTCGTCACAACCATCCAGAATTAAGGATTTAGCTCTTCATCTTTTTCAATCAAATAATTATCTAACCATCTAAATGATAAAGATATGAGTTATTCGCAAAGTTACAGTGAAACTATTTACAAAGTTGTCTCTAGAACTGTAAGTTATGATTATCCCCCGTCTGAAAATGGGGGTAGTGATTCCGTTTATGTTGAAATAGAAGCAGAAATACCGGTTGACGTAAATATTTATGTAGATACAGATCCTTTTGACAGCAGCGTAGAGGATTGCGGTAATAATGTTAATTTGCTAACCGCTGCAGTAGTTGCAACTGAGTCAGCCGAAATAATTTCAAAAGAGATAAATTCAAAAAAAGTAGCTGATACAATTATCGGGGGATTTTTTAATTATATCCGTATCGAAATAAGCCAACAAATAGCAGTACTTTCTCAAAACGTTGATGCTCAAACAATGTATCTTAAAGAGATGATGCTAACTTGCATTTCTAAAAAGAGTCAGATGGAGAGTGACTTTAATCGGATTGCAAGCCGTTATGTGAAAATATTTAAAGACTTAAACAATGAATTGTCAAATAGGATATTCGAGTTGGATAAACCTGCATTTATATTTAAGAATGAAACTGATAACCAGAAAATCAGAACAACTGATAACGATTTAGTGAATACCATTGCAATATTTGGCAAAGAGAGTAGTGATATACAATCAAAAATTGGTTCTTCTATTGCAAAGAAGCGTGCCTTTGATTCAATAATTAAATGCAAATTGTTTCTCTTGCAGCAAGAAAGGCTAAATACTACAATTCAACAAAGTATGATTAATGAAAATATGGACTGCTCGATTTATTCGCCAGTTTGTTTTATCGAAACGACTAATATCAGCAATCAAATCAATAAAAGTATTTTTAGTCCAAATTATTTATCAGTTCTTAACGATAAGAGTAAAAATAAGGTTTTGATTGAAAAATTTTCAGCAAACAATCTCGGGTGGAACAATCTTAAACAGGAAGATAAAAAAAATATAAGCTTATATTTTAATACAGAACTCAATAATAAATTAACTGCAAATGATCAGCATTCTCAACGTGTTAGAGAAATGACACAAAAAATTTCAAACTTTACTTACATTAAAACCATATACAACGAACATAATTAATATTTTAAAATTATGGAAAAACTTAAAGAACTTCGTTTTAACGAAACTAATATCCAACTCAAGGACAATTTAGTAAAAGGATCTATATTGCCGGAGAAAACAACTGAACTTGGAAGGACCATCACAATTCAAGGTAATTCAATAATTGAAGGCGCTGTATATGCACATAAATTGGAAATTCAACAAGGTGATTCTGAAATTAGAGGAGCAGTATTTACGCAAGTTGAAATGTATGTAAATAGTGAAGCAAAAGGTAATATATCCTTTAAAAAGAGTGTCGGCTCAGCAAATTCAATTGTCTCCAGAGCAATGAATTGCAATTTAATGTTTTATTCTGACATTAACGCTAAAAGTGTAACTTTATACAACACTTTTGTTGCTGGTAGTATTTATGCTGATGAAATAATATTACAAGATTGTGTTATTATTGGTGGCGTGTTTGCTACTCAGAATATCGACCTTACCAATTCAATTGTCGGCACTTTTAATAGTCCATCGGTTAAAGTAGCAAAGCAAGCATGGATATTACTTCCTAGTGCATTTACAATTGAAAAGATTATTACCATCCCCGGAACAAAATTTTTCAACCTGAGTTTAGCTGACCTTGGTTCTCTATACAAAGGATGTAAACAATCTGTCAATTCCGGTAAAATTGAAATGAACCTAAATACAGATGAGGTTAAAACCACTCTTACTAGTGATGAAATCCAGAAAACACTTCGCAGTTATACAGTCGTCGGAAAAGTCTTAGCAGCAGATTTATTGGACTTTGATAAATTTCAAAATCACTTTTTACTAACAGCAGCGAGTTTGGGTTCTCAATTACTTAAAAACTATGATTTGGGAGTTAATGATAAAGGTGAAACAGTAACATTAACCTTTGATAAAATCAGGAATTTCTTTTTTGACATATTGAATGGTAAAATAGATGTTCAGGAAATTAATGGAAACTTTGATATTTCTGATATTACAGGTAAATTTAACTAACAGCTTTTAATTTTAAGTAACGCATTTTGTTTAGCAGGAAATAAGTTTAATTAATTGCAATAGTGTGCACTTAATTTTCAAAAAATGAGTAATTGTGGAGATATATTAGTCTATTTAACAATATGATTTATTATTGAATTTGCAAAAGCTTTTTTGATCAATATCCATTAAATCATTTAATTATGATAAAAACAGTCTGTAAAAAATGTGGTAGCGAAAAAAGCTTCAATGAAGATAAATTTGGAAAAAAATTCAAATGCCCCAATTGTGGAAATATAGTGCAAATCGAGGAAAGTACAATCAATGTTACCTCATTTAAAGCATCAGCACAATCAAATGATTTAAGTAAAGAACACCTTCAACCACCTAAGCTGCCATCAACCTCCAATTTCCCCTGGAAGCAAGTCATCGTAGTACTTATTGCTCTTGGGCTTATAATCGCTTCTATATTTCTCTATTTCAACTTCAAGGAAAAGTCATGTTGGAATGAGGCTAAAATATTAAATTCTTCCAAAGGGTATAGCAAATATTTAACTGATTACCCAAATGGGAAATATGTAAAAGAAGCCAATGATAGCATTTCTTTAATTCAAAAGAAAGAAAATCCTTTAATGGTAAGAATTTTTGCAAGAACTGGAATTTTTTATAATTCAGAAGGTTGGCCGGTTGAACCAGGTAAAGTAGAGGAAGTCAAGGGATATAATAAATTAAAAACTTACAAGAAAAAAGGAACTTATGATTACATTCAGAGAATTCAATTTGATGGGATTTCAGATAATATAAGCATTCAAATAGAAAATGTCGATAACAAATTGATTTTCAGCAATAATAACTTCAAATTGAAAAATGATGTTGTTTATTCTGCACATGGCTTTAATTCATCTGGTGCAATAGAACAAGATAAAAATTACCAGAAATGGATGAGATC